>JBOHHD010000367.1:0-3832 GCA_050700515.1 Pseudonocardiaceae bacterium | reverse complement strand
CCGCGCCACCGTAACCGGCTTTGCGTGGCTGTGTGGAGAGCAGGACAACGACGAAACGTCGATCCGGGCCGACGGTGCCCGCGCTGTGCAGCGTGATCCGCCCCCCCTGGCAGCACATCCAGCCCTGCTTGGCGACCGTGTCCGCCGACGTCTCCGCGTCCAGCAGCCCGAAGGTCTGGTCGAACCCGTCACTGGCGATCGGAGGGGCGGCAGCGATACTGTCCATGATCAGGTCTCGATCTGCGGGCGCCATGGCGTCCAGCACATGTCGATACAGCACCATCACATCGTGGGCGGAGGTCAGTGTCTCGCCCCATTGGGAGGGGTCCGTCGGTGGCCGGGTGTCGGCCAGCCCCAGTTGCTGGGCCACCCGCTCGACCGCTCCGGGCCCGTCGAAGCGACTCCACAACACGTTCATCGCCTCGTCGTCGCTGGGTCCCAGTGCCTGGGTGATCAGCATGACGTCGCGGTCGGACACCGCCGACCCGGAGTGACGTCGGCCCAGCACATCCACCGCGACGAGGACTTTGACCAGGGACGCCGCGAAGACCGGGACGGTAGCGGCCGGATTGACCGAGACCTCATGGGTCTTGCGGTCCAGCACGGCAGCTCCGAGGACGACCTCCGGCGTCGTCGCGGTGACTCCGGCGGCGGCTGCGACGGCCACGTCAGGAAGTCCTTGGGGTCGGATCACAGGCTGGTCTGGAGCCGGGTCATCACATGGGGCATCCACGGGAGTCAGCGGCCCCGCGGGCTCGGTGACGGCCGGGGTGGTGGATCCGACGAGCACCACGACGCCGAGTGCTCCCGCACTGACCAGGGCCGCCGACCACCCCCATCTCCGGGTTGGCCGCGAGGGGTGAGGGGGACCCACACAGGGGTGAACGTGAAGAGCGGCCCCGGCCATACCCGAGGCGAAAAAATGAGACTGGATCGTGACCGATGTGGTCAGATCCTGTCTGCGACCCCGCGTGGGGCAGGTCGACCCAGCCAGATCGGGTGCCGCAATGAGGGTCTGTGGGGGGGTGGCGTGGTGGGCTGGGGTGACTCGGGTGATGAGGTGATACTCGCCTTGATCAGGAGGTCCACCCGGGCGTTCGCTTCGGTCAACCGGTCGCGGGTGCTGCGCAACTCGGTCTCCCACTCTCGAGCCTGCGCCTGGCTGCGGTGTCGCCGTTCGCGTTCGGTGCGCAGCTGATCTTTCAGGGTGTCCAGCTCTCGGCGGGCGTCCGCGTGGCCGGCCTGGGCTGCGGTGAGCGCGCTGGTCAGTCTCGCCTGCTCGGCCCGATCGTGCTCCCGCTGGGTATGGGCACCCCGCAGCTCGGCGGCGAGCCGGTCCCGTTCGGCGGTGACCGCAGCGTGGGCGGCTTCGGCCTGGCCCCGGGCACGCTCATGGACAGCCACCGCATCCCAGGCTTGGGCGCGGGCCTCTTCGGCGTCCCGCCGGATCCGCTCGGCGTCCCTGAGCGCCCGCTCTCGTTCCCGCTGGTGATCCCGAGCCTGGGCGAGTGCCTCCCGGCGCGCCCGCTCGGCCTGCTCGGCTCGGGCTACCGCACCGGCAGCGTCCTCCCGCGCCTGGGTGGTTTCGGTCTCGGCGTGCGTGACCTGTGCGAAAGCCTGCTGCTCGGCCTGGGTGAACCGCTGATCGAGCGCGGTGAGCGAGTGCGTCAGCTCACGCACGCTTGGCAGAAGCGCCGCCCCGATCGAGCGGACTTCGCTCAGGGGATCGGCCACGGCTGCCGTGTCGCGGGCCCGCCGCGCTCGCGAGGCCGCGTCGGTGTGGGCCTTACTGCAGTAACGCGAAGGTCGGCCCCCTTTGCGGCGGCCGTGCTCGTCGATCACCGGGGGCGGTAACGGATTACCGCAACCTTCCAGCCCACACACCTCATCAGGTGTTCCCACCGCGGTCGGCGGCATGTCATCCACTGAGGGAAGATAACACATACATGTATACGCTTAACTAGTTTCACGTCGATTAAACAGCGTTACTTTCAGGTGATAATATTCCATGATAATGCCTGTTATGACGGAACACTCCGCGATGCTCGGGTGGGTGCCCTCTGAGGAGGGGGACAGGGCGGCGGACACTCCCGCCTTCGTCGCACCGCCGGGGAGGGCCGACCCCGCCCAGCAGGTGCGGCAGGAGATCACCGCCGCGGTCGGGCTGCTACCCGCCTTGCCGGTCGCCGATCCGGCCGACCGATACCACGTGCGGAGCCTGACGGTGCTGTGGCTGGAGGCGGACAAGAGTGAGCACACCCGCCGCGCGTATTACACGGATCTGGCCGCCTGGCTGGCATGGTGTGAGCGCACGGGACTGGATCCGATGGCGGCTCGCCGGGCGGACGTGGACGCCTGGAAAGCCACCCTCACCGTGACAGCTCGTAACGGCGCCATCCGCAGAGCCGCGCCCAGCAGCGTCGCCCGCAAGCTCGCCGCGATCTCCAGCTGGTACCGCTACCTGCAGTCCAACGACGCCACCACCAGCAACCCGATGGCCGCCGTCCAACGTCCCAGGGCCACCACAGCCGGGTCGCTACCCGCGCTGGACGAAGATTCCGTGGCGATTCTGCTCGACCACGCCCAGGCTCGCGCCCAGGCCAACAACAGCGAAGCCTCCTGGCGGGACGCCGCCCTGATCAGCCTGCTGTTCTATACCGGTCTGCGGGTCTCCGCGGTTACCAGTGCGACCATTGGTGACCTCGACCACGATGCCGGTCACACGATCCTGCGCTACCGCAAGAAAGGCGGCACCCGAGACTTCGTTCCGCTGGTGCCCGCTGCCCTGGAACCGCTACGGCGCTACCTCCAGTTGCGTGCCGCCCGGGCGCACGCGGCCCTCAGCCAACTCGGCGGGCCGTTGCTGGCCACCACCCCACACCGCTACCGCGCCGATCTGCCCGGCGGGCAGGCGTTGATCCAGCGCGATGTGTGGAACACCCTACGTACCCTCGCTCGCCAAGCGGGGATCACCGCCGCCGGCACGATCACCCCGCACACCGCGCGGCGTACGACGGGAACTCTGCTCCTGGCCCACGACGTTCCCGTGCAGAAGGTGCAAGATCTGCTCGGTCACGCCGACATCCGCACCACCCGAGACCGCTACGACGCCCACCGCCACAAACTCGAGACCAGCTCCGTGCATACCCTCGCCCAGATCCTCGGTGAGCACCGAGACCGCCGTTAACGTCCGGAACCGTCAGGGTCGAGATCGGTGACCGGCAGTTCCCCGATACGTCGTTGGACCGCCGTCACTTGTTGACCTGACGTGGTCGACCGAAGACTATGGGTGATCGACGTTGCATGACGCTCTGACCGTGGCCGGACACGGATGCCGGGGGAGTGCAGGACCTCGGCGGAAAAGGGGAGTGGCGGTTCGTGATCGATGATCTGAGAAGGCAGGTGGGGGACGTGGCGATCCGGTTGCAACGGGTACTGGCTGCGATCGACGGGGGAGAGCTGGAGGCGACCGATGTGCAGCGGGCACACTTGGCGGGTTCGGTCACGGCATTAGAGCAGATCAGGGGGAGTAGCGGGGAGCGGTCATCTTTACGTGATACGAGCATTTAGCATAAAATTGGGGGATGGCAGCTTCCCGTACCCGACGTAACCCTGCTTCCCCCGCCCTGGTTCGAGCCCTCGGCTACCTGCGGGTCAGCACCGAGGGTCAGGCCGAGTCCGGCGCCGGACTCGATGCGCAACGCAGCGCCATCGAGACCGAGGCGACCCGGCAGGGCTGGCAGCTCGACATCGTTACCGACACCGGCTCAGGAGCTCACCTCAACCGCCCGGCCCTGGTCGCCGCGCTGCACCGCCTCGATCACGGCGAAGC
>JBOHHD010000366.1:0-6004 GCA_050700515.1 Pseudonocardiaceae bacterium | reverse complement strand
ACGACTTGTCGACCGGAGCACCGGCGGGGACCTCCCAGACCCGCACCGTGTGATCGCCGGAGCCGGAGACCACCACCGGACGACCCTCCAACTCACCCATCACCACCGCCCGCACCCAATCGGTATGGCCAATGAACGGATCCCCCACCGGAACACCGGTGGCCAACTCCCACACCCGCACCGTGCGATCATCCGACCCCGAGACCACCACCGGACGGTGGTCCAACTCGGCCACGGCCACCGCACAGACCCGGTCGGTATGACCAATGAACGGATCCCCCAGCGGGGCGCCGGTGGCCAACTCCCACACCCGCACCGTGCGGTCGTCCGCCCCGGAGACCACCACCGAGCGACCAGCCAACTCACCCACTACCACCACGCGCACCCAGTCGGTATGACCGGTGAACGGCTTACCGACCGGAGCGCCGGTGGCCAGCTCCCACACCCGCACCGTCTCATCGGCCGACCCGGAGACCACCACCGGGCGACCAGCCAACTCACCCACTACCACCGAGGTCACCGGGCCGGCATGACCGATGAACGGCTTACCGACCGGAGCGCCGGTGGCCAGCTCCCACACCCGCACTGTGTGATCGCCGGATCCGGAGATCACTACCGGACGACCAGCCAACTCCCCCACCGCCACCGCCCGCACCCAGTCGGTATGACCGGTGAACGGCTTACCGACCGGAGCGCCGGTGGCCAACTCCCACACCCGCACCGGGCCGTCGGTGGATCCGGAGACCACCACCGGGCGACCGTCCAGCTTCCCCACCCCTACCGCCACCACCGGGCCGCTGTGACCTGCCAACGTGTGATGTGGTCGCTGAGGCCGCCAGGACGCCCACCGCGCGGACCAGCTACCAGGCAGGACATGGGCGTGCAGGGCGTCGGCCAGGTCGGGGGCGCGGCTGCAACAGGCGGCCAGTTGAAGGTATGCAGCGTGCTCTGGCTCGGGTTTGCCACGCAAGTGGCGTCCGGCCCGGCGGTAGGCGTCGGCGGCCCCGCGTGCGGACGCCGAGTCCGCGGCTTCCAGGGCGGCGAGCAATTGCGGACGCCGGGCGGTGAGGAGAAACCCGGGATCGGTCAGCAGACTGTCGATCCGGTCGGCTCGGGCAGCGTGGGTGGCCAGGTGGGTGCGACTGTAGGGGTGGGCGACCGCCCAGTCGCGTTGCGCGCTTGCTCGCACGGGGACCTGCGCCAACAGCGTCTCGGTGATCACTAGCTGGTCGGCGTGCTGGTCCCGGCCCTCCAGTAGGTGCTCGGCGAAGGCGTGGTGGTAGAGCCGGTACACCGAACGGCCCCCCGCAACGCCCTCGACGGCGTAGGAACCCGCGGCCCTACGCAACCAGACCAGATCATCGTTTCCGTAGTTCTGGCCAGGAGACAGCGCGTTGGCCAGGCGAGGCCAGATGTCTTCCCACGGCATCCCGCTGCCCTGAGCGTAAGCCAGGGGCAGCAACAACCGAGCGGCCTTCGTGGCACTCTCACCGAGTCGTAGATGCAGGTCCCGCCGCATTGCCTCGCCGGCCCGGCGCGGCAGGACAACCCACCAGGCGAAATCGTCGGGATCGGGCAGGGTGGTGGCGGTGGCCTCGGTCATCGCGGCGACGCGAGCGACCAGGAAGGAGGTCCCCGCAGCCTGACCGATGGCCTCGGTCACGGCGTCGACAATCGCCTGGGGGGCGGTCCGGTAGATACCCGACGGTGTGTAGGCGCTGTCGAAGGAGTCCTCGGACAGCAGGATCCGCCGTGCGTAGTCACGGATGCTGTCCGGGGCGGCGTAGGTGTCCGAGTCCAGGTCGATGACCTGGTACCGACCGCTGTCGGGCTTGCCGACCAACGTTGCGTTCAGCAGGTACGGCCGGGCCCCCAGCAACAGCCGGATGCCACCTTCGCAGTGGATCAAATGGCTGATCAGGCAGTTAATCAGATCGACCGGGTCGGCGGCCTCGTCGAGGGCATCGACCAGCACGACGATTCGCGTGCCGCGGCGGCGATTCAGCCCATCGATGAGTTCTTGCACGGACTTCACCCGTAACCCAGCCGCGGCGGCGATCCGATCGCGGACCTGCTCGGTGGTCATGGTGCCTGCGTAGATCGCCTCGGTAATCGCGCCGTCCGCGACGGTGAACTCATCCGGCAGCCCCTGCCTCGGCACTCCAGGAGCTTGATCAGCATCGGAGAGGGCCGCGATCAATCCCAGCAGGGCAGTCTTCCCCGAGCCGGCATTGCCGGTCACCACACATGCGGTGGGCCCGATCGAGAGCCACTCGGCCAGGTCGATGAGGGCACGATGGCGGCCGGTGAACCATCGGGCCGCGGGCAGGAAGCGATCCCGGAACTGGCCCTCCCGCTGCTCGGCGCAGCGGCGCCGCTCCTGCTCGAGCAGGTCCACGTCGACCAGCGGCGGCCGGTACCGGGGGTTGAGCAGGAACGCAGGCTCGTCGTCATCCATGCCGAGTTGATGCCACACGGCCAACTGGGTGACCGGCTTGTCCCGATCATCATTGATGGCGCCGATCAGGGCGCCCACTCGCAGCGTCGGCGGCGCGTTGCCTGCCGTAGCCAGGGACCGGGCGGCCCGATCCAGACACTTCGTGAATGCTCCGGGCAGAGCTTGCTGGTAGGGATGGGTAGCAGCCACCACGACGACGCCGCCGCCGGTTTCCTCGCCCGGCACCGGCGCGGTCCGGTCCATCCGACGCAACGCCTCCCGCGCGAGATCCTCACCGCCCCTGCCCGAATAGCACGTGTCGAGCAGCAGCAGCAGTCGCCGCACCCGGGTTCCCGCCAGGGCACGTTTCACCAGGTCCGAGGTCGGCACAGTGCGATGCAACAGATCCGACGGCCGGGTATCAGCGGCCAGCACGACGTGATCGCCATCGTCGAGGATCTCGCCGTGCCCGGTCAGATACATCACGAGGTAGTCATCGGCGCAGCGGTCCGGGCTGATACAGAAGGCGCGCAGTCGATCGAGCAACTTCATCGAGGTCGGACTGTCCCCCAGCACATCGATGTGTTCGAACCGGGCATTCACCGGCAGGAAATCACCGCACAACAGTTGCACAACTCGGTCCACGTCCTCGGTGAGCTCTTCCCGGTTCCATTCAGGACAATGCTTGTATCGAGTCATCGCGCACGTCAGCAGGAAGCGGCGGTCTATCACTTCATTCTCGCTGACGCCCATCACTACGCGGCTAGCCTCCGTCCATACCGGCGAGGATGGCTCGGCCGGTCTCCACGGCGGTCAGGTAGGGCTTGGCGTCGTGCGCGTGGGCGCCGTTGTCCACGATCCAGCCCCGTACTCGCCTCCCGAACACCGGACACAGATCTTTGACCAGGGCCACGATATCTGCCTCGTCGGCGACATTGGTCCAGTTTCGACTTTTCCCAGGCCAATGTCCTCTCGGGCCGGGCCCTGGCTCTCCGGCCGGGCGAGGCGCCGGCCGCAGCCGGTCGAAAATCAGCTGCGGGATCCCCAACGGCGATCCGAGGGTCACGAGCATGCCTACCGGCCAGTGCGGGTTCGCGCACAGCACTTCATAGGCCACCACCGAGCCCAGTGAATGTCCCACCAGCACCCGGGTGTCATCGTCGATAATGTCCACTACCCGCCGTCTGACCTCGCGTCGGATCTCCGGTTTGTGCAGGTAATCGCGGACCTGCCGCAAGTCCCCGAGTAATACCCGCTCCCCGGTAGCGGCGAAGAACCGGGAACCGCTCAAGGCCCGCAACCCGGCTTGCACGCTCCGCGGTGTCCGGGACAGGGTCCGGGCGTCCGGCGGGAGCACACCCGGATCAATCCGGGCGGCCTCCACCCACCACGCCGCAAGCAAGTCCCGTTCGAACTCGTCGAGATCCTCCGCGCGAATCGGGGGATTCCCGACCACCAGGGGTCTGCCCGCCGGGCGGAACAGATCCCCGTAGCACGCACAGCCCACTTCGTCCTCCATGAGCCGACCACCGGCGAGCCGCACTCCGCCGCACAGTGCCGGCGCCCACTGCCGGCGCAGGGTATTCTCGGTCTCCAGCTGCTGACCTACTCCGTGCACGAACACAACCCGCGCCATGCCCCGCTCCTGCCTTGATGCGCCAACGGCATCGCGCGGTGGGAAGGCACCGCCGCCACTATTGCCCTGATGTGTCCGCAGGAGCTACTCCCCGCCTACGATGAATCCTCTCGATCGGAGCCATGACTGGGCGACCTCGGGGGCCGAGCGCTGCTCGGCGGACATCAGCCGGGTCAGGTCGGCAATCACCTCGTCGGTGATCTTGCGCACGATTGGCGTGAACGCTCTGGCAATCTCCGGGTTGCGGTCGAACGCCTCTTGGCGGATGGCGATCGCCGCGTTGTAGGGCGGGTGGTATTTCCGGTCGTCGCGCAGCACCGTGAGCCCGAGCGCGGCGGTGCGGGCGTCACCCCCGGTGACCAGGCCGAACAGACAATCCCGTCCGTCGGCGGTGGCCTGGTAGATGGCCTCACCCGGCAGCACCCGCAGCCGCTCCGACGACACCGCGAAGTCGTAGGTCTGCTGCAATCCCGACAGTCCGAAATCACCGTTCTGATAATCGCTGTCGAGGCAGAGCGTGCCGGGCTGGCCGGAGCGGATGTACTCGGCCATGTTCGACAGCGACGTCAGCCCGAGCTGTTGAGCCTGTTCCTGGTTGACCGCGATCGCGTCGGTGCCGTTGAACCAGGTCGGCTCCAGCCAGACGATCCTGTTCTCGGCCAGGTCGCGCTCCTGCAGCGCCCGGTACTGGGGCGAGGGACCCTGGACAGGCCGCTGGTTGAGGAACGAGGCCCACGCGGTGCCGGTGTTCTCCCAGTACAGATCGATGTCTCCCCCGACCAGCGCGTTGCGGTTGGCCTGCGCGTCGCCGAGCGCGCACCGGTTCTCGACCTCGGCGCCCACCGAGATGAGCGCGGCGACGGCCATCTCGCACAGCACCTGATGTTCCGGGGAGTTCTTCCCACCGACGGTGTAGGTCTGGTCCTCCAGCTCCACCGGGTTGACCTGCTCGACGAGCAGACCGCCACCGATGGAGCTGCCACCGCATCCACCCACCAGTACCGCAACGGCTACCGCGACGACCAGTACCACGCCGGTCCGACCACGACGGTACCGCGATGTTCTCGTCCGCACGTCTGCTCGCTCCTGTCCCTCGACCGGGTTGGGCGCGCCCCAGGGTAAACGTCTCATTACCATGCGTGGGTCAGCGGTCCCGCTCACCGGTCGCCACCAGCAGCTGCGTACTCCTCAGTGCGTCTCCCCATCGGGTGAACGAACCCGTAACCTGATCGACCATGAGCACCGCTGTCGCATCGCGGTATGACCTGTCGCCCCTGCCGCGGCCCCCTCGCCTGGTCCGCCGCGTGCGGCGGGTGGCAGCGCTGTTCCTGCTTGCCGGGCTGACGCTGTTGACCAGCGCGGGACCCGCGGCCGCGCACAATGTCCTGATCGGCAGCGATCCGGCCGACGGGGCCAGCCTGACGACCGGCCCGGCTCGGGTGAGCCTGACCTTCGACGTGTCGGTGCGACCGGGGTTCACCACGGTGACCGTCACCGGACCCGATGGCAATCAGTGGCAGGCAGGCCCGCCGGTCGAGGACGGTGCCACGGTGTCGGCACCACTGCAGGCACTGGGACCGGCCGGCGAGTACACCATCGGCTACCAGGTGCTCTCCGAGGACAGCCACACGGTGCAGGGGGCGGTGCGGTTCGTGCTCACCACCCCGGGCCCCCGTGTCGCGACGCCGCCGGAAACCGCGGAAAACACCACGTCCTCGTCCAGCTCCGGATCCTCCACGGGTGGCATTCCGGCGTGGCCCTTCCTGGCCGGGGCCGGCGCGCTCCTGGCGGCTGGTGTCGTGGTGGCGTTACGGATCGGCCGCGCCCGCTGAGAACGCGCGCCGCGCCGCGGCCGATCGTGGCGGCGTTGGGGGGCGTGCTGGGGGGCGGCCTGGGCATAGGAACGGCGCTGGCCCTGCTCGCCCCCGCGG
>JBOHHD010000365.1:0-2356 GCA_050700515.1 Pseudonocardiaceae bacterium | reverse complement strand
GCGGCTTCCTGAAGATTTTTCGTGACCAGGTGAACCCAGGGCAGCGGAGCAACGTCATCCACCGGTCCAAGGAGATTCAGCAGAGCCTGTGAGCCACTGTGGATCTTGTCTGTCAGAGCATCCGGAGACACGACGTGGCGGGCTTCGGCAATACCCGTCTCGTCGATAAATACCTGCGCGAACTCGGCCGGCCAGGTGGCCATCGGTGGGTACCGGCGAAGGACACGAGTGAGAGCGTGCGTCAGTGCACTGCCCATGACCTGAGCGCGAAGGCCGTCGAGGGCGAGGACGAGATCCCGAGCGAGGTCCCGGGCGAAGTGGCGGGCGACGACGAGGTCGAGGTCGAGATCGAGATCGAGGCCACGGGCGAAGTCGAGAGCACGGGCGAGGTCACGATCGCGGGCACGATCGCGGGCGAAGTCCAGGGCGCGGTCGAGGTCCAGAGCGAGGGCGAAGACGTGGGCGCTGGCGCTGTTGAGGGCGAAGACCCGGGCGAGGTCACGGGCCAGGTCACGGGCCAGGCCGAGGTCGAGGCCAAGAGCGAAGTCGAGGGCGAAGACCCGGGCGAGGACCCGGTCCAGATGGCGGTCAAGGGCAAAGGCGAGGTCGAGGTCGCCAGCGAGGGCGAGGGCGAGATCGCGGTCGCGGTCCGGATCGCGGGCCAGGCCGAGGTAGAGGTCGAGGTCGCGGTCGCGGATGAAGACCCGGACGGTGATGATCGATCGGATGAGCAGCAGCCGGATAAGTGTCGGGATCGAGCGTTCGATGTCGTCTGTGACATGGCGGGTGAGGGTGGTTGCCTCGATCAGATGGGGATGGTCTGTACCGGCCGGAGCCCAGAGCTCGGGTTGACCGTGCTCGTCATCGGATTCCAGCCAGACGCTCCGGGGTGGTGTTCCGGGCGCCGATGTGGTGAGTACACCGTTGAGCGCGGAGTCGTTGATCTCCCCATGCTGCGGCAGGCGGTAAACGGTGTCGGTACCGGTGATGCGGTTGACCCAGTGCACGAACGCGACGGCATCGCTCCTGCTGACACCCATGATCGGCTCCTGAGGGCCGGATTCGAGGCGCGGGGAAAGCTCGGGGGCGGAAGGCCGGGTGTCCTGCAGGTACAGCTGGTAAAGGTCGGTGGTGATAGGGCGGGTGCAGACGCGGCCACCGTTGCCGGTTCGGACGAGGTGGCGCAGGTGGCGGGTGAGCAGGACACCGGCTATGCCGCGGCGGCGTTCGGGGTCGGTGGCGGAAGCGAACGCCGTAGCAGGAAGATCCTCCAGGAGGTCGCGTAGCTCTGGCGCCAGTTCGCTGCCCTGTTCAGCGCAATCGAAAGCGAGCGACAGCGCGATGACGCTGGTGGAGGCCAGACAAGCTCGCACGATCGGGTCGGCGTCCGACCGGGCGGTGTACAGCAGCGTCGTCTCTCGCCACCAGACGTCGTCGACGGCGTCCACCAGGACATCGGAGAGTCCCTTGTCACGGATGTAGGCAGCAGCAAGGTATTCCTGGAAGGTCTGGTGGGCAAAGGAATACAGACCACTTTCGCGCTCGATCAACAGCCCGTTGGACCCGATGGTGGAGAGAAATTCCTCGGCAGTCAGATTTCGCGAAATACGGCGCAGCGCGGGGCCGATCTCGGCCAGAACATCAGCGCGGGGAAGATCCCGCACCTGCCGTCGCATCATCGCGAACGCGAGCCTGCGCAGCAGGGCTTCCTTCTTGTCACCGTCCGGCACGACCGGGATTCTTATCGCCTCATGCCGTCTCCAGAGCATGACCTGGCATATCTCGCCGTACAGGTCGACTCGGCTGCCGGGAAGCGCACCGCGGTAACGGTGCACAGTGGCGATCATGGTGAGCAGCAGCGGGTTGACGGTGAGGTCATACAACCCAGCCGCTCCTTTCAATCGCTGGAGCAGATCATCCGCCTCCGACTGGGCCTTGAGTCGGACATCCTCCTCCGTAGCGCCGGTGCTGAGACGTTCGACGGCGACATACCAGCTCTGGACGAAACGAGTCACCTGCTCTTCGGTGAAGCTGCGAACCTGCAGCACGGCCGCACCATCAATGCGTGCCGTCAGGTAACCCTGCGGCCGGGACGTGATCACGTAATCGTTTTTCGGATACTGTCTGATCTGGCACTCGACCCAACCGGCAACGGCCCGGCGATCCTCCGGCCGGGCCACTTCGTCCAGCCCGTCGAGTAGTACCAGGCAGTCACCCTCATCCAGCCGCTGCTCGAACCACCCCTCGGGTTCGTCGGCGCCGTACCGCCCCAGCGTCCCGCGCACCAGGTCCGGGAGGGCGATATCGGGATTCGAGGCGATCGCGGTGACATGGTCACGCAAATAGAGCAGTATCG
>JBOHHD010000364.1:0-5326 GCA_050700515.1 Pseudonocardiaceae bacterium | reverse complement strand
GCGCAGGCGAGACCACTGTCGATAATGGCGCCGACGCGTCGCCGACCGGGAGCGCAGTGGTCGTCGCCTGCGCTGTGGCGGTAGCCGACCTCGGCTGAATCTCGTCCGGTTCAGGGCTACCGGCTTGGTCGTTGTCTCCAGCGCCGATCACGGTACCGGCTACCCGAGACGGCGAGTACGACCGTGACTACCCAGAGCCGGCGAGTCGACGCCGCTGGGGATAGACCGTCTCGCCTCGGGCGAGCATGGCGACGAACTGCTCGATGCGCCGGCCCCGGGTGTCGGCGCGTTTCGCGGCATTGATCCGGTACAGGATGGCGTAGCGATTCTGGCTGGTGAGGATATCGAACATGGCCAGCGCCGTGGGCTCGGCGCGCAACGCGGCGGCAAGATCAGCAGGCACCTCGATGGCGGCCGGGCCGGCGTAGGCAACTTCCCAACGACCGTCGGCCTTGGCCCGCTCGACCTCCGCGACTCCCCCAGGGTGCATCCGGCCCTCGGCCACCAACCGGTCGATGATGCCGACGTTGCGTTTCGACCATGGGCTGCGTGCCCGTCGAGGGGTGAAACGCTGCCGGTAAGTGATCTCGTCAACGCGTTGGGACCGGCCGTCGATCCAGCCGTGACACAGCGCTTCATCGAGCGCCTGATCGTAGGTGAGGCTGGTCGGTTCCGTGGTGCCCTTCTTGGCCAGCGTCAGCCACACGCCGGTCGGGTCGCCGTAGTGCACCCCCAGCCACGCCCGCCACGCGGCGGTATCGGCGACGGTCAGTACCGGCGGTTCATCGGCCATGGCCACCGACCATAGTTCCTGGGCCTGACAGATATCCGGCGCCATCGGGGGTACCACCGGGCGAAATGTGGCCTGCATGGTCGGCTCGCCGAGCGCCGGGTCGTGCTCGTCGACGATCACCTTGACCGGCACCGGGTTGCCCTCGATCTCGGTGTGGAAGTCGGTCATGGCCCAGGCGTGCAGGTAGTCGGCGAAGGCCTGCTGGTCGGAGTTGTCCAGCGAGTGGCGCACCATCGCGTCGAGCCAGACCCCGGTCAGCCGGTTGCCCGTGGTGCGGTCGATGATCGCGCGCCGTATCCCCGGCAGTCGGGGAAGACATAGCGGAACCGCGACCCGTCGAGGTGCGGCCACAGGGGCCGCCACGCGGCGGCGGAACCGAACCATCCGTCCCTAGTCAGAAGATCACAAGCCACGCATGGGCCGTGCGCTCAGCGAGCTCCTGACAATACTGCCGCATCGGCGCAAACCGCCGTAACGGATTTGTACTTCTGGACGATTGAGTAACCAGGTGACACTTTAGGGTGACAATGCGGTAAATTGATTGCCGCCCACACCGCGAGGGTGAGACTAGGGCCAGCCATCGAAGGGGAGTTCATGACTGCGGGGACGAACACGGGTGATAGCCTCCGTTGCTACAACTGCTCGCACCCATCTCAGCCCGGTGACCGCTTTTGCGAGCAGTGCGGATCCGCACTGCTCGGGATACCTACCGCCGGACAGCCACTCACCGCCGGACAGCCGGGGCCGGACCATAGGCATCCCCAGGTCGATCCCGGGCCGGTTGGCACGGTCCCCACAGGTCCGGTCTCGGACGGGACAACCCGTTATCTGTGTGCCGCCGCCCACCTCGACGAGGAGTTCTGCGACGCCGCGATCGCCGAGTTCCTTGTCGAACCGGTGCGCGCGATTCCGCCGTCACCGGGTGTCGACTCCGCAGCCGTACTCCGCGAAGCGGTCGCCGCCCAGACCAGACGTCGCATCCGCGACGGCCTACTGCTGGCGCTGCTGGTCGTACTGGTCTTTGTCAACTTCATTGGCGTGATCTTCTGGGCGGTGTTGGTGGGGATCGCGGTAGGATTGCTAGCTCTCGGCCGTAACCGGCGCACGATCGCCGCAGCGGCGCTACCTGGTGGTGTCCCCGGCGATTGGCGCATGTTCATGGGGGCCACCGGACCGCTGGCATCAGATGCCGCCCACAATCGGCGCACCCTCGTCTGGGTGGTCATCGTCCTCTGGTTGGTACTCGTTGCACCGTTCTTTCTCCTGCTCGGGGTTCTTACGACGGTGCTTCAGCTATCAGGGGATCAATCCATCGCCTCTGCGTTGGTCCCCTCGAACATAGGGCTGACCCTGCTGCTCGGCGGCCTGATGCTGGTAGTGCTCAGTGTCGACGAATTCACCGTCGCCAAGCTCATGACCAGCAGCTTCCGGCGAGGCCGCTTTGATCCGGATGCTCGCCGAGCTCCCACCGGATGGGAGAGCCTGGTTCGCTCCCTCGGGCACAATTCCTTTAGCGCTGGGCTGCGCCGCGTCGCCCGTTCCGATGAGGTCTCGCAACCCGCAGGACAGGCCGACGTGATCGTGTATCGCGATTACAATCCTTTCATCGGAGCCGGTGTCAAGATCAAGCACCATGTCATCGCATTGCCTCTGGAACCGTCCGAGGACGAGTGTGACGGCGATCCGGTACCGATCAGCGTCAACGACCTGCACCGCCACGTGGCAGACAGTCTCGCGGCCTTGCGATCCCCGTCGTCACTCGGCCCGGGACGGCGCCTCGAACAGCTTCGGCACCGCGAGCAGGTATTGATGCCTGCGGATCGGTTGCTGATCAACCAGTTCGCTCAGATGCAGCCGTCGGTACTGCCCGACCTGTTCCACCCACCACTGGCCCATCTTCCACTCGGCGCCGCCCGTGCGCTTGCCGAGAATCCGTTGGAGTGGGCCCGTTACTACAGCTGCTTCCGCGTCGAGACCTGGGACCGGGACCTGACCACCTCGTGCTATCTGCACATCGGTACCGATCAACGCATGCTCTACTTGGAGTGGACTTATTGCGTCCTGCTCCCGGTGAGCGAACGCTACCGATCGGTAGACCGTATCCGTGAGTCGTCGTTGACACCGTTGGGCCGCAGCCTCGTCGAATTGATAATATTTCCCGTGACCGTAGGTCGGCGTCTTCGATCGACCTTCCGTAGACATGAGCCGCTGATCCAGCGCCCTGGCGAGGTCGTACCCGACCGGTATGGTGCCGCGCAGAGCCTGCGCGAGCTCGCCGCAGACACCGACACCCAGACCTATTTCCAGGAAGCCGACGTCGAACGATATGTCAATGTCATTGATGGTGCACTGGTCCGAGCAGTAGGACGTTACCTCGAAGAACAGAGATACTCGGTAGTGGAGTTCACGCGGATGGCAGTCGGCAACAACTTCAACATCTTCCAGGGAGACGTCATCGGCAATGCGTTTGGTAGAAATAGTAAGGTGGGAGACGTACGAGCGAACACGGCCCGCTCCGGCGGGGCCAAGGGAGCGAAATGAACATGAGGGGCCCACGTCGAGACCAGAAATTCTTTGCGGGTGGTTCGATGATCGGCAATGCTTTCGGCGATAACAGTACCGTGGGTAATGTCACAGTCACCCCCACCGGCGAGACCGACCCCGCTTCTCTCGAGGATCTGCAAGAGGCGATCGCGCTACTGCGGGATCAGCTCGAGGCCGCGGTCGGCAGCGAGGTCGACGAGACCACGGACGGTCGCATTCAGTACGAACTCGAGACGATCGAGGAAGAACTCGACGAGGACGAGCCGGACGAGGCGGTGGTCCGTAGCCGGTGGAAGCAGGTGCAGAAACTGCTCGGACCACTGCAGCACGTGGCCGATATCGCCCGCAGCACCGAACAGATAATGACGCTCATCCGCGCCCTCTTCGGCGGAAGCTGATCGGCCCCCAGTTCGATGATCTACTGTACGCGCTGTGGCACCCCGCAGGAGTCCGGCAGCCCGTTCTGCACCGGCTGCGGCAACCAGGCCAACCCGGCACCGTCCACCCCGTTCCCGCCGTCACCGGCTCTCGGCCCGACCACCCACCCCCGCCGGCGGGATCGATTCGTGATCGTGCTGGTCGCACTGGTGCTGTTGCTCGGCGGCGGTGCCGCGGCGTGGGCCGTGCTGGCCCACCGCGTCGACCCTCCCGCGCCCCCGGATGCCCTTCCCCCTCAGCCGCAGGCCGCCGCGTCGCCCACGACCCTGAATGACCAGCCACAAAACGTCCCGGGGACCGTTCTGGCCTCAGCTGTCTGCGTATCTTCTTCGAGCCAGGATCGCGGTGGAAATCCCGTTACCTACGAGCCGGCGAAAGCCGTTGACGGGCTGCTCGATACCGCATGGCGGTGTGACGGTGACGGAACCGGACAGCAACTGAGGGTCAGCTTTCCGGGCCGGGTGATTCTCACGAGTATCGGTATGGTGCCCGGCTACGCCAAGATCGACCCTTATGACAGCACCGACCGATACGTCCAGAATCGGCGCATCTCCGCCGTCGGCTACACCTTCGATGATGGCAGCACTGTCCGCCAGAGCTTCGACACCAGCGCTTCGGCTCGCGCTCTTCAGACAATCGCCCTGCCCGACGTATCCACCAGTCAGGTGACGATCACTATTTTCGGCAGTGTGAGTGGAGAAGCCACCAATGGTCAGCAGCCCTTCGACAAAGTCGCCATCTCCGAGGTCAGCGTCTCGGTACGCTGACAGCGGATTCATGACGATGAAGGGTCTTCTACTACGAACACTCGTCCCGTGCCTGGCCGCCCTCACCGCGTGCGGGACGGCCGTGCCGCCGGCCACAGCACCGGCCACCACCGCTCCGGTCGTATCGTCCGATCCGGCCCCCGTCGAGCCTGATCTCCCCCCGTCCGACCCTGACTCCGTCCCGCTCGAGTCGCCGTCGGGTGCGGCGAGCCCGGTGCCGACGCCGAGAGTGTTCACCGTCGTACTCGACCCCGGACACAACGGCGCGAACGCCTCGCAGTTGGCGCGGATCAACCGTCCGGTCCCCACCGGCCGGGGTGGCGCCAAGGCGTGCAACACCACCGGCACCACCACCGACGCCGGCTACGCCGAGGCCGCCTTCAACTGGGACGTCGCGCTGCGGGTCCGCGAGGGGCTGACCGCGCGCGGAGTGCAGGTGGTGTTGACCCGACCGGACAACACCGGGGTCGGGCCGTGCGTGGACGAGCGTGCCGCGACCGCGAACCGAACGAACGCCGACGCCCTGGTCTCCATCCACGCTGACGGCGCGGCGCCGTCCGGGCGCGGTTTCCACGTCGCCTACTCCGACCCGCCGTTGAACGACAGCCAGGGCCCACCGTCAGTCGCTCTGGCCGAAGCACTGGCTGCCGCGATGCGCAGAGGCGGCTTCTCCGCCGCTGATTACATCGGTTCCGGTGGGCTGAATTCCCGGTCGGACATCGCCGGGCTGAACCTCGCCGAGATCCCGGCAGCGCTGGTCGAGTGCGCCAACATGCGCAACCCG
>JBOHHD010000363.1:0-3713 GCA_050700515.1 Pseudonocardiaceae bacterium | reverse complement strand
CTGTATTCGGCCCGCTACGGCCGGTTGGGTCGCAGGGTACGGCCGAGACCGGCCTGGCAGCAACGGAGGTAGAGGGGCCATGAACAGCAAAAACGATGCCAGAGCGGTCCTGGTACACGATCCGCTGCCGGCCGTGCTCGAACTACGTTACCCACAACCTGGCCGTGATCTGACATGACTCCCATAGACCGGCAGGACTGGCGACGCCGGCCCTGGACGCCCGTCACCAGTCCTGCCATCCACGGCAAAAATCGGCGGTGATGCGCTGTGACAAAACGCCGCAAGCTCACCGTTAAAGGCCAAGGTCCCGACGCTCATGTCACGTTCTACTTGAGGGCGTATCGCGGCAAAGTCTGGATCACCTCTTACGACTGCCCGCATGTCTGTGAAGCAATCCTTGAGACCACGCAGGCTGACACCCTGGTCGAGCTGATTAATCAGACGGCTAAAGAAGCGCGCGGGTACAGGAAAGATGCGCCGTCATGAGTCGCGGTGGGGTAATGTCAAGTGCCAGCCCCACGGCGTGGGTGTATCTCAACTCAGGAGACTGCACGATCCGCTGGCAACGCGGCGATCAGATGGCCTACGTGTTCGATGGTAACCGGGCTTGGTGTCATTGAGCAGTCTTCGGCGCGGCGGTGGTTCTCCAATAGGAGGTCCAGGATGACGACGCGCGCTGCCGGGCTGACCGTCCATCTGCGCATCTGCCGGTACGGGTGGAACCCGTGCTCCAGCGGCACATCGCTCCAGCCGTAGGCGTCCATGACCGCCTGGTCGAGTTCGGGGTGGATTTCCCGCATGCGCGCCACGTCTGGTAGATCGTGATTAAGTGCTCCATGGCGGCTTCGCCAGCCGTTCGTTGATCTTATCTTGGTCGAAGGGGATGGACTCCTGGCCATCGTCCTCGTCGGCCCAGTATTCGATGGGGAAGTCACCACTGCCGGCGACGCAGACCGGGTAGATCGCGCCGACTTCGCGATCGAGCACCTTCTCGCAGGTGACCTCGTGGCGCCAGCCGGTCCCGAAGTCGTAGACGTAACCGATCGTCTTGGTGGCTGGGGTGAACGCGCCGCTCAGCCTCAACCGATCTTCGTCCTTGAGATCGGGGCTGTAGAAGGGGTCGCCGTAGTCATCGTTGCGTACGGAGAACGCATGGAGATGGTCGCCGTCCCAGTCCATGACGATCTGGATCACATTGTGGAGCAGGCCGAGGCTGGCGGTGGCAGGCATCAGCACTCGGCGCCAGATCGGGTTCCGCATTCGGGTGAGTGAGATCTTGAGCTGATAGACCTGGGATGATGTCGGCTTGGCACCCGAGGCTGTGAACGTGGTCAGTGCTTCAGCCAGAGCGGCGGTGTCCGGGTGGCCGCCACTTTCTATGGCCCGGATCCGGGATTCGAGGTCTTTGCCTGCTATCCGCTCGTCGATACAGGACAGTGCTTCATCGGGTCCGGACTTGGTGAGGGCGGCCATGGCGTGTTCGACCGCGAGCCAGGCCGTCTCCGCTGGGTTCGGTGCTGTCGGCCGGCTCCGGTCGGTGAGCGCCATCTGGGCGTGCGGCGCGAGGTTGGTCACCGTGCTGACTTCGTGCCAGGCAGCTTGTGCCGGATCATCGAGCGTATAGACGACCTCCACGGCGGCGATGCGCTGCGCGGGTGTGGCCACCGTCGCGGCCGCGAGGATCTCACGGGCCGCTGTCAGCGAGTCGCGGCCAGCCAACCAGGGCTGCGCGGCCCGCCACGCGTCGTTCCTGCCGGGGTCGGCGAGCCGAGCGATCAGTTCTTCGGCCGGCAAGTCTGGGCTGATCGGCCGGGGCGTCCGAGCGTGCATCTCCTGCGATGCCCAACGTCCGAGCGGCGTCGCGTCCAGCCGCTGGCCGTGTCGGATGGCGGCGCCGAACCCGATCAGCACGTCGGACACGGTCGCGAGGGCCTCATCGTTGCGGCGGTAAAGACTGAAGAACGGATCGGCGATAGAGGTCTCCTCGGAGATGAGCGCTTCGCGGGCGCGCGCCCAGAGCACCGGCAAGGTCGGCGCTGGTGCTGTGACCAGCGCCTGCAGCGTGATACGGGCGACTGAAGTCGCGACGGCCTCGTCTTCGTCGCTGGAGCTGGCGGCGAAGGCGGCGGTCAGGCCGGTGAGCCACAGTTCGCACATGGTGTCGTCGTCGGTGTCGGGCCACTGTTCGAGTTCTGGGCCGGCCATGGCCTGACCGTTGACGATCTGGAGGAGGCCGACGGCCAGGGCGGTCTTCCAGGGGCGGTGCAGAGTGGGCACGGTCGCGGCTGTATGTATCCGTGGTGGCACTGAGATGGCCAGGAGCTGCGCCGCTGCCGGCACGTCGATCGGCCGCAGCACGTGCTTCGGCGTCACACGTTTGCCCTCACCCACCCAGCTGGCCAGGCGACGCGCTCGGCGCAGCGCCTCGCACTGCCGGGCCGCTGAGGCCACGGCGGCTGAGGTAATGGCGGGAGGGACAACAGAGCCGGTAGGCAAGGGATGGGAAACCACTGCCAGAACCCTAGCCTCGCGACTTCTGCCCCGTTCACCGGGCGCGGACGGCAAACCTCATAGGATCGCCGGATGGCTTTGCCGGGTATCGATCTCGATGTGAGCCGGCCAGTGCAGGTGCTGCGTCGCGTCTTCGGCTACGACTCCTTCCGCGGAGCGCAGCAGGAGATCATCGATCACGTCGTCACCGGCGGTGACGCGCTGGTGCTCATGCCCACCGGCGGCGGCAAGTCGCTGTGTTATCAGATCCCGGCGCTGGTGCGCGACGGCGTCGGCGTCGTCATCTCGCCGCTCATCGCGTTGATGCAGGATCAGGTCGACGCGCTGCGTGCCCTCGGCGTCCGGGCCGGGTTCCTCAACTCCACTCAGTATTCCGCCGAGCGCCGCCAGGTCGAGGCCGCGTTCCTCGCCGGTGAACTTGACCTGCTCTACCTGGCACCGGAACGACTGCGCCTGGACTCGACGCTCGATCTGCTGGACCGCGGCACGATCTCGTTGTTCGCCATCGACGAGGCACACTGCGTGGCCCAGTGGGGGCATGACTTCCGGCCCGACTATCTGGCCCTGTCCGCGCTGCACGAGCGTTGGCCCACCGTGCCCCGCATCGCGCTGACCGCGACGGCCACCAGGGCGACTCACACCGAGATCGCCTCCCGGCTGAACCTGGTCGACGCCCGGCACTTCGTTGCCAGCTTCGATCGCCCGAACATCCAGTACCGCATTGTGGCGAAAAACGAACCGAAGCGGCAGTTACTACAGCTGTTGCGCACCGAGCACCCCGGCGACGCGGGCATCGTGTACTGCCTGTCCCGGGTCTCGGTCGAGAAGATCGCGGATTTCCTGGTGGAAAGCGGGATCGAGGCGCTGCCTTACCACGCGGGCCTGGATGCGCGCACCCGAGCTGCGAATCAGGCCCGCTTCCTGCGCGAGGACGGTCTGATCATGGTCGCCACGATCGCGTTCGGCATGGGGATCGACAAGCCCGACGTGCGCTTCGTCGCCCACCTGGACCTGCCCAAGTCCGTCGAGGGTTACTACCAGGAGACCGGCCGGGCCGGACGCGACGGCCTGCCGTCGACCGCGTGGCTGGCCTACGGTCTCCAGGACGTCGTGCAGCAGCGCAAATTGATCGACACCTCGGAGGGCGACCTCGCCCACCGGCGCCGCTTGTCGGCCCACCTCGACGCCATGCTGGCGCTGTG
>JBOHHD010000362.1:0-1715 GCA_050700515.1 Pseudonocardiaceae bacterium | reverse complement strand
ACGTCGATTCGACGGATCGGTGTCAGTCCGCCACTCGCCGCGCTCCATAGCAGCACCGTGCGGTCACTCGATCCTGATGCCAAGAGTGGCGCGTCGGGGGCAAAGGCCACACAACGCACCCAGTCGCGGTGGGCCGCCTTCTCATCCAGCAGTTGACCGGTATTCAGATCAAAGAGGCGAACAAATTCATCTTCTCCCCCAGCAGCGACCAGGGCGTCAGCGCAGCCGACCGCGACCGACCAGAGGGGACAACCAGGAGTGTCCATCCCCCGAAGCAGGCTGAGCCTCTCAAGGTCCCATACGAGGATGCGTCCGTCCTCGGCGCCAGAGACCAAACGTCCGTTGGCGCTGAAGGCGAGGCTACGAACCCGTCGGGTATGCCCGATCAGTACCCCGACCGGCTCGCCGGCATCGGCGCGCCACAGCCGGATCACGCCGTCCTCGCCAGCTGAGGCGATAATCTCCCGATCAGGCGAGATGGCCGTAGCAAATACCCAGCCGACGTGGCCTCGGTAGCTGCGAATGTGGCGACGCGCGGTCAGGTCCCACAGGCGCACAACACCGTCCTCGCCGCCCGAAGCGATCAGGTTCCCACGAGCGGCTACTCCGACCACAGCGCCAATGTGACCAGCTGAAACCTCGTTCGGCGGCACCCGACCATCGTGTACCCAGTCAATGGAGAAGCTGTCCTCAGCATGATCGATTTTATCACGTAACGAATCGATGACCACGGGATCGATTGATGTGCGCTGGAGTGCAACCACCAGCGTGGTTGCAATATCTGCCTCTGCTACGAGGTTGTGCAGCAGATAGCCGGCACCCGTCAGTGCGCAAGCCGCCAGCCAGTCACTATGCAGCGGATGTTCTTCCCTGGCGGCGGAGGGCAAGCTATCCAGAATGATGCGGTCCGCGACCAGAGACTGGTGGCCGAGTCGTATGACCTTGTTCACTACGAAGGAAGGTGACGATAAGACCTTCACCAGTTCATCGTCCAGACCAGCTTCCTTGAGATGATATGACAGGTAGCGCTGTATGTAGGTGGGTTCGTCGGACATACCATCCCACCGTCCGTCGGCGATGGGTCTATATGCCTCGACCAGCGACCTGTGCAGTGCGGGCCAGTCACTAGCGACCAGATGACGTAGGTAGGCCCGGAAGACATCGTGCAGCACTATCACGTTGCGGTCGGCCGAATAGACGCTGATGAGAGATCGGTCAGCCAGAGCCCTGCAGAAGTGGCGCACCGCGCTCGGGCGCCAGCAGTGGGCCGCCTGCCACCAATGCGACAGCACAGACAGCGGTACCGGGGTAGCCGCCGGGAAGACAGCAAGTGATAGATACCGTTGACCCAGCCCCCCTCCCCCGGCGATCACGACGTGGTCATCCAGACTGTCGATGCTGGACATGATCGCCTGGCCGATCGCGTTCCTCCGCTGGTCAGCGTCCCAGACGTCGAATGCCTGCGGCCCATGGCTACGCAGTGCTTCCCCGGCCTCGATCACGGCGCGGCTCGTCGGTGCACCCGCAGCGACGTCCTGACCGACGTTCGATCCGACGACCGTAGCCAGCAGCGGCCATCCTCCGCAGAGCTCGGCGAGTCGGGCGGCATCGTTCCGTGCCAGCGGGGGGATACTGCGCCTGAGCAACTCGCTGATGTCGTTGGGCCCCATCGGCCCCAACCGCATGATCCGCGTGGTGGACGGACATACCCGCAC
>JBOHHD010000361.1:0-1863 GCA_050700515.1 Pseudonocardiaceae bacterium | reverse complement strand
AGGCAGAACTCGTTGTCCGGGGTGAACGCCTCCGGCCCGTTGATCAGCGTCCGGATGCCGACGTCGGCCAGCGCGGGCACTCGGACCTGCGCGTTCTCGGCGATCGGGGTGAAGCGCTCCCAGTCCGGCGCCAGCAGCCGGCCGTTGAAGTCGGCGGGTATGGAATCGAGACCGCCGGCCGGGACCATCCACGGCGCGCTGCACCGCTCGTAGCCCCCCAGCACCAGGCCGTCGACTTCTTGGCGGTAATAGACGAGCAGATCGGGATCGCGCAGCGTCGGTAGGGGCGTTTCCCGGCCGGCCAGGACACCGGACCGCGCCAGGAACGGCTCGGTGACCACGTACTGGTGCGCCATCGGCACCACCGGCACCCGCACCCCCACCAGGCGCGCGATCTCGGCAGCGAAGATCCCGCCGCAGTCGACGACGACCTCGCAGTCGACCTCACCATGATCGGTCCGGACCCGATGGACCCGCCCCCGCGCCACGTCGATGCCCAGCACCCGGGTCTGCTGGTGGATCGTCGCCCCACCAGCCCGGGCCAGCGCCGCGAGCGCGGAGCAGAGCCGGGCCGGGTCGACGTAGCCGTCGGTCGGCGACCACGCCGCACCCAGCACGCCGTCGGTGTCGATCAACGGGAAGAGCTCCCGGGCCTGCGCCGCCGAGATCTCCTCCAGCGCGAGCCCGCAGTGCCGTGCCCAACCGAGCTGGCGGCGAATCTCCGCCAGCCGCTGCGGCGAGGACGCCAGCCGCAGACCGCCGCACTCGACCCAGCCCGGGGCGTGCTCGGTGCGCTCCAGCCGGCGGTAGAGCTCCACGGAGTAGATATTCATCCGGGTCAGCGTCGGATCGGCGCGCAGCTGGCCGACCAGTCCGGCGGAGTGGAAGGTGGAACCGCTGGTCAGCTCGGCGCGTTCGAGGACCAGCACATCGCGCTCGCCGCGCTCGGTCAGGTGGTAGGCGACGCTGGCCCCGCCCACTCCTCCGCCGATCACCACGACCCGGGCCGACGCAGGCAGCGACATGGGCAACATTCTTCCGGTCCGGCGACCGGCAGGACAGCCGGCTGCGCGGCACCTGAACCGATTCTCCGACCACCGGCTAGCCTCCGGCCAGACATGAGGAGAGGTCATGAACGTTCCCATCGAGCAGCGCGGCGCCGGGCTGATCAGCCCCGAACTGACTGCGCTGCTGGATCGGATGCCGGGCACGGCCGGCCGGCCGCGGACCGTCGAGGACCTCCCCGGCGGGCTGACCAATCGCAACCTCAAGGTGTGCACCCCGGAGGCCACGGTGGTGGTGCGGCTCTCGGCCGGGGCGACCAGCCTGCTGTCCATCGACCGGGACAACGAGCACGCCAACTCCCGCGCCGCCGCGACCGCCGGAGTCGCCCCGCCGGTGCTGGACTACCTGCCGGGTGAGGGCGTGCTGGTGGTCGGCTTCCTGCCCGGGCGCACCCTGACCGACGACGACCTGGCCGACCCAGTGCTGCTGGCCCGGGTCGCCCGTTCCTGTCGCACCCTGCACGCCGGGCCGCGTTTCACCGCCGACTTCGACATGTTCGACACCCAGCGGCGCTACCTGGAGATCGTGCGGGCGCACGGCTTCCGCCTGCCGCCGCGCTACCTGGAGTTCGCCCCCGCCGTCGAGCGGATCGAGCAGGCCCTCGCGGTGCGCCGCGAGCCCACGGTGCCGTGCAACAACGACCTGCTGGCCGCCAACTTCATCGACGACGGGACGAAGGTCTGGATCATCGACTACGAGTACTCGGGCAACAACGACGCCTGCTTCGAACTGGGCAACATCTGGAGCGAGGCCGCGCTGCCGCTGTCCCACTTGGCGGAGCTGGTCGGTCAGTACTAC
>JBOHHD010000360.1:0-1868 GCA_050700515.1 Pseudonocardiaceae bacterium | reverse complement strand
TGGCCGGTGAGCAGCTTGTCGTAGTCCGGCAACCTGCCGTCCATCACCTTCAGGAAGTCCCGGATCCTGCTGTCGTACCCTTCGGGCAGGTCCTGGGCGACGCCGCCGGGCCGAATGAAGGCGTGGTTCATCCGGAGCCCGGTAAGGAATTCCAGCACATGCAGGACCTCCTCCCGCTCGCGGAATCCGGCGGTCATTCCGGTCAGCGCGCCGAGCTCCATTCCACCGGTGGCCAGCGCCACCAGATGCGAACTGACCCGGTTGAGTTCCATCAGCAGGACCCGGATCACCTGCGCGCGGCGGGGTGCGGTGATCCCGAGTAGTTTCTCGGTGGCCAGGCAATAGGCGGTTTCGTTGAAAAGTGGCGCGAGGTAATCCATTCTCGTGACGAAGGTGACGCCCTGAGTCCAGTTCCGGTACTCGCAATTCTTCTCGATACCGGTGTGCAGGTAGCCGATCACCGAGCGGGCCTGGGTGACGATCTCACCCTCCAGCTCCAGCACCAGGCGCAGCACGCCGTGCGTGGAGGGGTGCTGCGGCCCCATGTTGATGATGATGCGTTCGTCGTGCTGGGTGTCCTCGACGAGACTGTCCCAGTCACCGCCGGTGACGGTGTAGACCCGACCTTCGGTCGTCTCCCTGGACTGCGCTGTTTCGGTCTCACTGCTCACGAGTACGCCCTCCGCTGGTCGGGCGGGGGGATCTCGGCACCCTTGTACTCCACCGGTATCCCGCCGAGCGGGTAGTCCTTGCGCTGGGGGTGGCCGTCCCAGTCGTCCGGCATGAGGATGCGGGTCAGCGCCGGGTGGCCGTCATAGACGATGCCGAACATGTCCCAGGCCTCGCGCTCATGCCAGTCCGCGGTGGGATAGACCGCCACCACGCTGGGCACGTGGGGATCGGAGACGTCGAGGGCGACCTCGAGGCGGATCCGGCGCCGGTAGGTCATCGACGTGAGGTGGTAGACCGAGTGCAACTGCTGCGCGACGGCGCTGCCGTAGTCCACCCCGGACACCGAGCTGCACAGCTCGAAGCGCAGCCCCGGATCGTCGCGCAGCATCCGGCACAGCGCGATCAGGTGCTCGCGGCGCACGTAGTAGGTGATCTCGCCGCGGTCCACGGTGACCTGCTGGATCGCCTCAGCGGGCACGCCGTGCTCCGCCATCGCGGCGAGCATCTCGTCGGTGAACTCGTCGAACCAGCCACCGTAGGGCCGCTGCGCGGCAGCCGGCGAATAGGCGGGCAACTGCAATCCACCGAACCCGGTGGTGTCCCCGGCGTCGCCCACTCCGAACATGCCCCGCCGGGCCCGACCCGCGACCACACCGCCACGAGCCTCGTGCTCGGACTGTTCGACCGAATCCATTTCCGCCGAACTGGCCTGGCCGGGCTCGATGTCCTTGATCTGTTCCTTGGCCTGGTCCTTGATCTGCTCCGCCACCACGCTCACCGCTCTCCAGCTTGAACGGTCGGGGCTTGGACTGTCGAAGCCTGCCCGGCCCGGCCCCGCTTCGGGGCGTAACGCTGCGAGGAAGGCACCATCGCGGTGCGCTCGCCCGACTCCGCCCTCAGCGCGGCCCGCTTCGGACCCAGCGGCTCATCCATGATCTTGGCGTGCAGCTTGAGGATGGCGTCGATGAGCATCTCCGGCCGTGGCGGGCAGCCGGGCAGGTAGATGTCCACCGGAACGATGTGGTCCACCCCCTGCACGATCGCGTAGTTGTTGAACATCCCCCCGCTGGAGGCGCAGACCCCCATCGCCAGCACCCAGCGGGGCTCGGGCATCTGGTCGTAGATCTGGCGCAGCACCGGCGCCATCTTGTTGCTCACCCGACCCGCGACGATCATCAGGTCGGCCTGGCGGGGGG
>JBOHHD010000359.1:0-17379 GCA_050700515.1 Pseudonocardiaceae bacterium | reverse complement strand
ATTGAACGGGGTGGAGTGCATTAAAGAAACGACGGAGCGTATTTGCCGGGATCGAAACCGGGCACTTCTCTTCCTCGCTACCTAGCGTGACAACATCAAGACACCGAGCGAACTTGGATTGGCCCTGAGGTCGTGTCACTGGCCGCGCGCATCGGTGCGGCCGTGCTGTTCGACATTCGCGATTTCTGCGGGCAACTTCAGGCCCAAGCCACCTTCAGCCCGTATCGCAATGTGCGGTGGGTGGCGGTGCAGGCGTTGGCGGCGGGGTGGCGGGAGGATCCGCAGACGGTGGTGCTGTTGCGGGAGCGGACTATTAGCGACCAAGATCCGGACGTCCGGCAAATGGCTGAGCAAATGTTGGCTGCCGGATGGAATGAAAACGTCCGAGGCGCTCGACTGGTGAGGCGCTCACACCAACGTTGCTGTGTTTTCCTGGACCGCAGGGTGGAACCCGATGTGCTGGCCGGCCGGTTCACCGCAGGTCGAGCACGGTGCGCAGCGCGGCATCGAGTTCTGCTACTTCGTGCAGCGCGAGTCGGCCGACTCGGGAGCCCAGCCGTTGCGGGTCAATGGCTGTGGTCTGCTCAGCGAGCACCAGCGTCGGGGTGCCGTTGATGTTGATCTCTGGGCGGAAGGACGCTGGTCGCGCGGCGGTCGAGGTCGGCGCGACGAGCCAGGTGGACAGGGGAAGCAGATCGGACTGCACGACGACCGCGTACCGCGCGCCGCGTTGCTCATGGCCTCTCGCCTCCCGCGGGGCGCGCAACTGGTAGACGTCACCACGCACGCAGCGGCTCCAGGTCTTCGAGTACCTGGCGGGCCTCCGCGACGTCCTCGGGATCGGCGGCCAGAGCGGCCGCCTCGGCTCGCAATCGCTCGTCCTCCAGCCGCTGGGCCTCATGAACCAGTGCGTCCCTGATCGCCGCCGACACGCTACGGCCATCGGCGGTAAGGGCCACCAGCGCCCGTTCGCTGTCATCGTCCGACCGGAAGGTAATCGTCGCCATGGCACACATTGTACGACGGTATGTGTTACAGGCCTTAGCGCGTCCTCCCGGCCCTGCGATGGTGGTCACGATCGGTCCGGTGACGGCCAGGATCCGCGGTCGCGGTCGTTGGGATTCGTGGCTCGCGTCCCTGGCCTTGTCCGGGTCGCGTCTTGATTTGTTCGAGTGCGCGGTGAGCACGGTGGCGTCCGGCCCGATCCGAGCATCAGTAACTCTGATCACACCGTATTGAGCGGGCACTTTCGCATATCCAGATCCGACGTGTCACCCACAAGATCAATAACTATGAAAGCCCAAAGTTAACTCCTGTAGTCCCCTCCTGTTGATTGGTCACCAACTGTGCTGCCGCGTCTCTGACAGGTCGAAAAAAGTCAGCACGTCTGCCCAGTCGACGACGGTTTTGTGAGTGCGGACGCCGGCTGCAGCAGGAAATGGTGCATCCGGCAGTTGTGGGACTTCGATTCGGAACCAAAAGGACTTCGTTGACTTCGCCGAGTAGGTAAGCACTGCGCCCCTGTAACGAGCTCTCGTTGATCCACGACTGAAGGGGAGTGGTGGACAACCGGGCTCGCGGCGCGTCCGATCGGGCCTTCGAGAACGACATGGTGCAGGAGCTGCTGTCCCGGACCGAGGGGAGCCGCTACCGGACGGGTAGGCGCCCGGTGCTGGTCTTCACCGGCGGCGCGGCGACGGGCAAGACCAGCCTGGTGACCGAGATCGCCAAGGGTGGCCGGGGCCGGTTCCCGGTCGCCTTTCTCGATCTGGAGGTGGTCGAGCCGGTGCTGGGGGAGCACCCGGTGCCCGGCCTGCTCGCCGCGGTGGCCAGGCAGCTGACCGAACGGTCCAAGCGCTACGGGTCGCTGCGGTTCGACCGGCTGGTGATCGGGTTGTTGGCGATCGAGGCCGATCTCACCCCCCCTGACCGCAGGACGCGCGAGGACCGCGTGCTGGAGATCCTGAAGGCACGCCGGGGGGTGCCGACACTCAAGCAGGTCCTGGGCGAGGCCGCCAAGGAGGTGCTGGCCCAGGTACCCGACCCGGGCTTGTCGTCCTCGGCCCTGGGCACGATGGCGGTCGCCACGGCCGTCGACACCGCTGTGGCGTGGCGGCTGACCCGGCGCCGGGTGCTGGGCAGGTACCAGGCGTGGTTCGGCGACCAGGACGAGGGGCGCCGCTTGGACCCGGTCGACGTCCTGATGGGGCTGAACTCGGCCTACCGTCCCGGCGCGCGGCCCGCTGAGGCGCAGGAGGCCGACTACCTGCTGTGGCGGGCGTTCCTGGCCGACCTGCGCGACAACTTCCGTCGAGCCCGTCACGCCGAGGACTGGACGTGGAGCGCGCTGCTGCTGCTCGACGGCGCGGATACCGCGCTGGGGCAGGACTTCCTGCACCGGCTCGTGCAGTCCCTCGATCCGGACACGGCACTGCGATCCGGGTTGGAGACGCCGCTGACCGTGGTCGTCGCCAGCCGCGGTGGCGTCTTCGAGCAGCTGACCAAGGTCCAGACCAAGGCCGTGCGGTGGGTCGCCGGTCTTGCGGACATACCCAGCGCGAGCACCGATCCCGGCGTGGTCTGGCTGGCTCGGCGGCTGCCGTCGTTCACCGTCGGGCAGGTCTACGACATCGTGTGCGGGTCGGGCCTGCCCAGGGGGGACGCGCGGAACCTGACCACCATGCTCTACCAGCTCGCCGGCGGCCATCCCGGCGGCACGCAGGACCTCCTGCGGGCGCTCGCCGGGGACGGTGTCGCCCTGGTCGACCCGGAGGAGCTCCTCACCGCGAACGGCGATCCCCCGCTGGGAGAGCGCATTCTCGCCCGCCTGCTCGCCGGGTTCCCCGAGGACGCGATCGAGCACCTCACCCTCGCGTCGGCGGGCCGGACCGAGGAGGAGGGCAGGCGGCTGCTGGCGTGGTCCGACGGCAGCCGCGTACCGGTCCCGGAAGGGATGTGGGACGCGACCACGCCCACGTCCCTGCTGCGGATGCTGCTGCTGCGCCGCCTGGCCAGTGACTCCGCTGGCTGGCTGAAGGCTTACCACGAGGGACTACGCATAGCCCGCGCGGAGCAGGATTTGTCCGGCGAGCTGCACCACCTGATGGCGCTGGACCAGGCTGACGAGGTCGTCAAGCGATTGGCCGACCAGCTCAAGCTGCACCGCCGCCAGGTAATGCACTGGCTGTCCTTGCTCGACGCCGCGGCCTGCGCGCCGATCCGGGACCGTACGGCGCCGCCGGCTCCTTCGACCGCCGTCGAGCCGTTTGTGCGGACCCTGCTCGTCGACACGCACCGGGTGAGCGATCCGCTCTGCGGCCCCGACCGCCACCGCCCGTACTTCCGCGTCGCCAACGCCTACCGCGACCTGGCGCGTCACCTGGCCGACTCCGGCGATGCCGAGGGCATGGCCGAGGTCGACGAGCGCATCGACCGGTTCGACGCGCTGGCCCGCCAGTGGCGGCGCCTCACCCCCAGGCCGAACTGATCCCGATCCGCACCCCGAAAGGCAAAGCCGTGCAGAAGGAAGCACCGTGGGACCCGCCGAGCACGCCCCGCCGGGACCGCCGCGCCAAGCGCCTGGCGATCGGGGCGGTCGCCGTGGTGATCGTGATCCTGGTGGCCGCGGTTCTGTTCATCGCCGACTATCTGGATGAGCGCGGCCAGCGCTGCGCGGGACTGGAGGACACCGCGGGTGACGGCTACGCCCTCAGCCTGGTCGACGGCCAGTGCGCGGGCTGGGTCATCGAGCGCGACTATGCCTTCGGTGGCGAGGATCCGGTGGTCCGGTCGATCATCTCCCGGATCACCGCGGAAAACCGTCGCGTCCGGGATCTGCCCGACCATAAGTCCTATGTGCGTATCGGCGTCATGATGCCGATGACCTCGGCACCCAACAGTGCCATGCTTGCCACGGAGATCATCACCGCGCTGGAGGGCGCCTACGCCGCCCAGGTCTACGCCAACAACGGGCTGCGGACCGAGCTGGGCGACCCGGTGCCGCTCGTGCAGCTGGTGCTCGCCAACAACGGATTGCAGCAGGAGCTGTGGCCTTCCGTCGTGCCCCAGCTGGTCGGGCTGCGCGGGAACGAGCATCCCCTGGTGGCCGTCACCGGGCTGGGCGTGAGCAGACCCGCCACTCGGGACGCGGCGAACGCCCTCGGTGCCGAACGGATCCCGACCGTCGGCGCGGTGGTCACGGCGAACGACATGACCGCGGGGTGGTTCTTCAAAGTTGCGCCCTCCAACCGCGACTACGCCTTGGCGCTCCAGAAGTTCCTGGCTCCGCAGGCCGATCTGGGTGCCGGGTACCTGGTCTACGACCGCAACAACGAGGACAGCTATGTGCGCACGCTGAAGGAATCGCTGCTCGAGGTGTTCGGCGACAGCTTCGGCCTGGCGGACCACAGCCGGGGGTTCACCGGCAGCCTGCCGTCGGAGGAAGGCACCCCACTGCTGTTCTCCGAGAGCGTGCGCGACGTGTGCGCGCTCAACCCCGGCATCATCTTCTACGCGGGCCGGGGACGCGATCTCGACGACCTGATCAACGCCCTCAAGACCCGCGGCACCTGCCAGTCCGACGTCCGGCCGCTGCTGATCGCCACCGGCGCGACCGGCCTCACCATCTCCCCGGCACTGCTCGACGAGGCCAGGGTCGCGCTGGTGGACGCCTCGGCCACCGACAACGCCGGGTGGGCCGGGGACACCTCGCTCACCTCGTACCAGACCTTCCGGCAGCTGTTCACCGCTGAGCTCGGCCTGCCCGAACAGGACCTCGACTCCGGCTACGCGATCCTGCACCGGGACGCGGTAGCCGCGGTCGTGTGGGCCGTGCGCCGGGACGTGGCGGGCAAGATCGCGCGCAACCAGAGCCGGGGCGACGCGCCGCCCATCGCCGAGATCTCGACGCCCGAAGACGTCCGCAACCACCTGTTCGGCCTGCCCGAGCAGCCCTTCCCCGGCACCGCGGGATCGTGCTACTTCCGCGAGAACCCACCCAACGGGCTGTGGCCCGCGGGCAAACCGGTGCCCATCATCCTGGCGGGCGCCCAATCCGCCGCCTTGCAGCGGGTGCCCGCCTACGTGACCGGTCAGGAGGCTGAGTAGACGCGCTCTCCTCGCTGCCGAATGGCTGTTCAGGCACCGCGTACCGGCTCATGGGGCGATTGTGACGAAATTTCCGCGAAGACGAACGCACAGGCCGCCGCCAGGCCGATGCCGAGGTCGATGGCGAGCTGGGTGGTCTCGTAATCCCCGATGACGTCTTTGACGATTTCCCCGTACCAGGGGTTCGTCCAGTCGAAGCCCCGCTTCTGCTCACCTCGCATGAGCTGGCGGTGGAGGAGCTTGAGCTCCTCCCAGTCGACGTCGTCCGACTCCACGCCTGCTTTCGTCTCGAAAATGGCCTGCTTCCCGCTCGCCAGCAGCGACTTCATGGCGACCAGAGGATCGACCAGTAGGAAAGGGAGGTCCCTGGTGATCGCGGCCAGCTGTTTTTCTTTGAGCGCCAGGTAGATGGAGGGGTGCAGGTTTGCGACGGTCATGAGGGCGCCCATTGCCTGCTCGTGGGCCGCCACCACCGCAGCGTAGTCCTGGGTCGGCCCCGACTCGTCTCCGCGCAGGCCCTTGTAGGGTGGTTGCCCGGGCATGAAGTAGGCCGGGACGTAGTCGTAGCTTCCCTCGTGATAGGGACCCGGGGCCGCTGTCTGCTCGAGTTTCCAGCCGACCTGAATCGTGTCGAATCCCTGCACGATCTCGTTGAGATCCGCGGCCTTGTGGGCGAGCATCATGATGTGCTGAGCGAAGTCTTCCGGATAGTCCTTCGCTGCCTGGGGCCCGAGGTCCGATCACAACGCTTCCAGCTCGTATTCACCGAGCGAGAACACCCAATCGGTGTTGATCTCCCTGATCCGTTCGATACCGGTGGCCGCGGGGACGTTCTGTTCCGCGGTCTCTTCACGGGTGGGGTCGAAGTCGTCCTCCTCAGCCGTCGATGCCTTCCGGGAGACTGCGAGGGCCACCGGGTTCGGCAAGAATCCGGGGCGGGTCTGTTTGAGAAGGGCAGTAACCGCTTGGTTACCTGCGGCGGCCTGGGAGTTGCAGGAGTGAGTGCAGCGGGGAAGCATTGCCGTCTTGCCCGGCGGTCAGAACCTTGGCCGCCCAGGTCTCCTCGGCGCTCTGCCGGCGCGGGGCCTTCTTCAAGGCCAGTACCCGGCGAAGGGCGAGGCGTCGCCGGGGCGCAGCTGGCGGCATTGGCGGATCATGTCACGCATGGTGGTCTGGTGAGGGGAGTGCTGCCGAAGGCCCATCTGCACCTGCACCTGGTGGGGTCGATGCGTTCATCGACGTTGCGGGAGCTGGCGGAGCGGGCGGGGGTGCCGGTGCCACCGCCGTGGCCGGCCGGTGTGGTCGGTAGCTGGGCGGATTTTCAGACGCGGTACGACACGGCGCGGTCGGTGATCCGGACAGCCGAGGACATCGTGCGGGTGGTGACCGAGGCTGCGGCCGATGACGCCGCTGATGGCTGTGGGTGGTTGGAGATCCAGGTGGATCCAACCTCGTACGCGCCGATGTTCGGTGGGGTGCGCGGGGTGGTGGAAGCCGTGTTGACAGCCGCCGCGCGGGCGTGCATCCCGATCGGGGTGGTGGTGGCGTCGAGCTGGGCGCGGTCCGGCGAGCACGCCGTGGCGTTGGCGAGGGTGGCGGCGGCCTACGCCGACGACGGGGTCGTGGGGTTCGGGCTGTCCAACGATGAGCGGTTTGGCCAGGTGGCTGAGTTCGAGCCGGCCTTCCGCATCGCGGCCGAGGCGGGGTTGTTGGCCGTGCCGCACAGCGGGTTCTACACCGGCGCCGATCACGTCCGGGACTGCGTGGAGCGCCTGGGTGCCCGTCGCATCGGTCACGGAACCTCGGCGGCCACTGATCCGCAGGTGCTGGAGCTGCTGAGAGAGCGTGATGTCGGGTTGGAGGTGTGCCCGACGTCGTATCCACCGCTGGGAGTGCATGAGTTGGCCGCGGTGCCGGTGCCTGCGTTGCTCGATGCCGGGGTGGCGGTGGCGCTGGCCAGCGATGACCCGCTGTTGTTCGGCACCGGTCTGGCAGGGCAGTACGAGATCTGCCGGGACCTGCTCGGGCTCTCCGATCACCAGCTCGCGGCGCTCGCCGAGCACAGCATCCGCTGTTCCGCCGCTCCACCGCAGATCCGGGACGAGTTGTTGTGCGGCGTACGGGGCTGGCTTGCGGCACGCAATCAGTCCTGGAGATGAAGCGGTGCGCTCGTGCCCCTTTAGCGCCGAAACTCGATCCCGCTCAGCTTCTGCGGGTAAAGGCTGAAACGACCAAGATCGTTGAATGCGAAGAAGTCGCAGCCGGCCCCGATGGTTCCCTGCAGTGTCTGGCCGGAGACTGTGGTAACGACCACCGTTGCCTTGCCGCTCGGGGCAAATTGGTCGTCGGATCGCAGGACTTCCAGGCTGGTCATCTTCTCGAACGGGATCTCCTGTGTATCATTTAATCCGATTCCTTGACCAGCGGAAATGCAGTATCGGACCGTCTCCGCGCGTCCCGAGATCACGGTGCCATCCTTGGCGGTGAAGACGGCTTCCACCTCCTCCCAGGGTTTTCCGGCCGCAGCCTTCGTGGTCGTGTTGAAAGCTCCACCGGGAGTTGTATGGGACTGGGCCGCTGACGCTTCGGGGAGTGGTGCAGGGCTGCCGTCTCCTCCAATGATCCCCGCCTGGAACAGTATGGCTAGCAGGCCGCCGACCGCCGTGAGAACGGCGGCTACTCCGGTCAGTATCCCGGGAATGGTTTGCCAGAAACCTTGTGATCGTAGACCTTCACCCATGTCGATGTCCTAGTGTGCAGCGTCAGCCGACCATATCCGTGGACAAGATAGCCCTACCCACGGGCATGTGTACGTCGAGCTCGATAGGAGAGCTCAGAACAGCGAGGCTGCCCGTGCGGAAGCGGGTGTGGTATACCGCCATCCAGTTAACTGGCGTGGCTGGGTCAACCGGGCCTGGATCTGGTCGTCTCCTGAATTCGGTCACCTATGCGGCACTCGAATCTGCTAGTATCGAACATGTGTTCGAATATGGCCCTGATCTGGACGTGCACTACGCGGGTGCCCCCGTGGACGAGGATTGGTTCGATCCGGCCTGGCTGGATGAGGCCCCCGAGTCCGAGGACAGCGGAGAGATCCCGGCTGCGGAGTGCGCGCCGTCGGGGTGGCTGGCGTTGGAACTCGACCAGGGCACCGTTGATCCGTCCCGGTTGTCCGACGCCGATCTGATCGACACTCTCGTGGGGTTCGATCGGGTCGCCTCATGGGCGTCGGCGCGGCAGGCGAGGTTGCTGGCGGGGTTCGCTCTCCGCCGCCCGGAAGTGAAGGGCTCCCCGCCCACGCGCTCCGATGTCCCGGCCCGCTACGGCGGGTACACCCCCGACGAAATCGCGTTGGCGCTGCGCTTGTCCCGCACTACCGCCTCCAACCGGCTGGCGATGGCTCAGGTGCTGGTAGCTGATCTGCCTGGAACGCTGGCCGCCTGGCAGGCCGGAACGATCGACGTGCTCAAAGCGCGGGCGATCACCGAGACCAGCTACGTGCTACCCCGCGAGCAGCGGGCCGCACTGGAAGACAGGGTGCTGTCCCGTGCGGGGCAGCAGACCGTATCGCAACTGCGGGCAGCCCTGGCCCGGGCGGTGCTGGCGATCGATCCGCTGGGCGCGGCGGAGCGGCATGAGCAGCGACGCAAGGACCGCCGCGTCGTGCTCAGCCCTGAGGAAGACGGCATGGCCACGCTGTGGGCACTGCTGTCCGCTCCCGATGCCACCGCCGCCTATCAGCGACTTTGCCAGCTGGCCCGCGACCTCGGCGCTGAGGACCCCCGGGGCATGGATGCCCGCCGCGCGGACCTGCTCACCGATCTGCTCACCGGCCGACACTGCGCCGCCACCGCCACCGTCCTCGACCAGGACGACTGTACTCACCCCGATGGCCCTGACGGCTGCGATTGCACCCCCGTCGAGCCCATCCCCACCATGTCCGCCGATACGGCAGACCCGCAGGTCCCCGATGTGGAGACCGCAGAACGGGAGGAGTCCGGCGCAGGTGAGCATGATTGTGCTGCCACCCGCGGTACCGGCGCTGCGCCGGGCAAGCCTCTGATCTCCGTGATCGTGCCCATCACCATGTTGATGGGCCTCGATGAACAGCCCGGGGAGTTGATCGGTTACGGACCCATCCCCGCGTCGCTGGCCCGCGAGATCGCCGCCGAGGGGACCTGGCGCCGGCTGCTCACCGACCCCGCCTCAGGCACCCTGCTCGACTACGGCCGCACCACCTACACCCCACCAGTCGGGCTCGCCGACTTCGTCCGCGCCCGCGATCTGTACTGCCGCAACCCGATCTGCGGGCAACGCGCGGCTACCGCCGATCTGGACCACACCATCGCCTGGGACGACGGCGGCACCACCAGCGACCACAACCTCTACGCCGCCTGCCGCCATGACCACCTGACCCAGACCTTCGCCCCCGGCTGGCGCGTCGACCAACATCCCGACGGCCGAATCACCTGGACCACGCCCACCGGGCACACCTACACCAGCCACCCACACGACTATCGCCCCGACCCCGGTCCTCCGCCCGATAAGCCCACTGGCGAAACCACCGCTGCCGGCACTCCCGACACCACCGGCGGGCATGATCCACCCGAGAACGACGAACCTCCCTTCTGACCTGGCAACGGCGGAGCTCCTGACATCGATCACGGTGCACCAGGCCCACACGGAGCTCCGCCGGGCGGGAGATCGCCAGGCGTTCCGGTAGGGCTTTGCTGAATTTCAAGCCTTTCAGCGCTCGCTCGTCGATCTCGGGTAAGCACAACCGCGCGGCGGCGTCCGCAGTGCCCGCCTTCCACATGGCCGGTGTGAGGTCGGAGCGAAGGTGGACCGCGTCGTCGTCCCGGTGCCGATCCGGTGAGCCAGCGGGCCTTGCCGACGAACCTCTCCACCGGCTCCACTGAAATGGCGACGAACGGTCAGGGTCACCGGGGGCTGGCGGTCCCCCACCGGCCAGGGCTTGCCTTGCGGGGGCTGGGAGCTGTCGGGGTTGCGAATACGGATCGAGCCCGCTGCGCTGTGCAGGGTCGCGTCCGTGGGAAAAATGCCGGTCGGAAGAGCGACGAGCTGCCCGTACTGACCATGCGGATGATCTCATCGGTTTTCCGGAACACCAGCAGGTTGCCGTCCTGCAGGTAGGTGTCGTCGTAGACGCCCGACCCGCTGAGCTCGACCTGCTGGCCGATTTCACGCTCGATCCGCTCTCCTGTTGCGGGGCCGACCAGGAGGTGAACGGTGTCTCAGTCACCGCGCAACAGCTCCGCCAGTGGTTTCGTGACACCGTCGGTTCTGGCCAGGGTGCGCAGCTCCGTTTCGAGCGCGTCGTCGAATTCCACCGAGACTCCTCCGAGGTTCAAGCCGCGTCCGGCGAGCGCAGCCAGGATGAAGGACAGCAAGAAAAATCTGAACCACATGTCGCCTCGCTCAGTAGCCGCGTTCAGGGTAGACATCGGGCTCGCCCGGGTCCCGATGTTGCCCACGCTCGGGATTGTCGATGGGCCAGAGGTGATCCTTGCTGGTCGGATGGGTAGCACCTAGGTCGACCTGGTCGCTGTGGTCGAGCCGCTCGTTCGTACCGATCACGACCATCTCGCCATCGCGCGCGGCCTGCTCCACGAGGTCTCGCAGTTCATCTCGGCTGGTGTCGGGATTCTCCAGAGCTATCCTCCGGCCGACTTCGTTCTTGTGCAGGTCCATTGCCACCGGCGTAGAGTGGCTGTCCGGATTCTGTTCGTGGGCGGTAGTGTATTCCTGCGTCCATTCTTCATCGAACCGATCGGTCAGCATCGCGTTCCAGTAGGCATGCCGGAATGCGTCAGCATGCCCGTCGGTTCCACCTTTCCCTCCCAAAGCGCTCTCGGCTCGATGCAATGCCTCCTGGTAGATGTCCTTAGCAGCTATGGTGCCCTCCACCCCTCAAGGATCAGAAGTTTATTCAACATCTCAGCCTCGCCGGCCGTCATTCTTATACTCGACACCTTCGGCAACCAACTGGTCCACTTTGACGGCCACTCCGTCATCCCCTCGGGAACCGGGGCGACTTGGTACTTCTCGAGCAGTTCGTCGTGCGGGCTGTCGGCCTGCGCCGCGGCGGACTCCGCGACCTCGGCCAAGGTGCTGCCCGCGACGTCGAATCCACCGGCGGCTGCCTTGCGCATGATGTCGGCAAAGCCGTGTCGAGTTCCTTCAGCGTCGCTCAGGAGCTGCTCGATCCGATGCTCCAAGTCCAGCTTGACCACGGCACGGTGATCGACAACCATGCCGAACATACCTTCCGATACCGGCTCGCCAACCGAAACGACCTCTCCCGCGCCGGTGATCGTGAACTCGTACCGGTCCGCCAAACCCTCCGCCTCATCCATTGCGCGCTGATGAGCTTCGACCGCGACCTCGGTGTCGGCCGCGCCGGTGAATACCGCAGAGACCGCCGTGACGATCCGCCGCAGCCGGGCGATTTCTCTGCGCAGCTTTTCTCTCGCCGCATCGGCCGCCGAGCCGGCCCACGCCCTGGGCGCAGCAGCTGTCTCCAGATCCTGTTGCAGCCCCACCAAGGTGTCCCGACTCTATCTTGAGCCCATCTGCGACCTCGCCGATCGCAGCAGCATTCCATTGCCTGACCTCACCCCACGTCGGCACCTAAATCCTCCCACCCCAACGACATGCCACCGAAGACTTGTTCGGCTGCTTTGTCATTGGATTCGTACAGCTCCGCGCTGCGACGAAGGTTCTCCGCGTAACTACGTAGGTCGTTTACCCACGCCGGAAGCTCCGTGTTCCACTGCGCGGCCAGCGACCCGGCGGCTTGCGCCGAAGCCGAGCCGGGCATCCCGGTTCGGATCTCGCTGATCGTGTCACATCGACGTCACCTACCCGGATACGCTGCCGGACCCCTCAGCAGGCTGATGGCACCGGCGAAAACCATCGGCTTTGCCGATGTGAGTGCGTTGGTTGTGCGACAGATGCCAACATATCCGGTGAACAGGGTCGAGCTCGGTCGTGAGCTGCCTCAACAGTGCGGGGAGTTTTCCCTGTACCTCGCTGACCTTCCGAGCCTTCTCCAACTTGGCGACGAGGCGCTCGTGTGGCTCACCTCACGCTGTGGCGATCCGATTGCTCTCGCTCAGGCGTTCTCAGATAGTGGTTGGTGGTTTTGCGTACTAGATATATAGGGGACTGGCAATGATGTATCGCGCCGTTCCCTCCAGCGGGCTGGTGGGAACGCCCGCGTTCATGGCCCCGGAACAGGTACGGGGTAACCCAGCACGCCGGCCCTTGACATCTTTGCCCTCGGTTCACTGGCCTGCTGTACCGCCACGGGCAAGTTGCCGTTCGGAGTCGGTCTGGATCCGTTGGTACCACACCGCATCCTGGAGCAAGAGCCGGACCTCGATAACTGTCCCCAGCGGCTTCGCGACCTCGTGGCACGTTGTCTGGTAAAGGATCCCCGACAGCGGCCATCTCCGATCCAAGTGATCGAGCAGTGCCGGCAGTTGTCCACCGGCACTCGCCTGCGGATGGGAGCGGACTGGCTGTCGCCTGCGGTGGCTGCCGTGGTACAGCGGATCGCCACCACCCCAGTGCCGCCAGCGCCCGCCCAACCCCGACAACCGAACAAATCCAGACGGCGCACGGTCGTGCTGGCTGCTGTGTTCGTCGTGGTGGCCGCCGTGACGGGGATCACGACCGCTGCGCTGTCCGGCGCGTTTCAGCACACAGGGGCGGGCTCGGTCGGACCCGGTCCCTCGTCCACAGACGGTGACCCGCCCGAACTCGCGATGCGGCGGCTGGGCCGGCAGATCCCGCCAATCCCGCCAGATCGACCGCAGCCTGCGGGCGACGTCATCCCGGCCGACGATTTCTGATGTGGTCCAGCCCATCCTGTTCCCAGGAATATTCCGGCCGGCGCTCCTGGAACCAATGCCCGACCGCGGGGGAGGGGCTGGTTGGGCAGTCCTGGGGTCTGCCGCTTGCGGCACGACACTCTTCCCAGCTATCCGATTCGGCGCAGGCTTGGCGTTCGCGACCCTACTCGGCGGCAGGACCGTCGTCCCGCTGTGCGCCCGCTCGGGGTAATGTGCTCGCTTCGGTGGGATCGAGCCGGGGGGCCTGGACTACGGTGTGCACGGCCTCCCGGTCGTCTCCCGGGATGATCGCCAGAGGTAATGACGGGCGGAACCACCGGAGGTGGGCGTGACCGCAGGAATGGCATCCCGCGGTGTCGAGCCGCAGCACGAGGGATGGTTGTTCACCGGTCGGCGGGCAGTGTTGCAGCGCATCGTGACCTGGATGCGTGACGACCCGCCCAGGGCCCTGGTGCTGAGCGGGTCGGCGGGATGCGGTAAGTCGGCCCTGGTGGGGTATCTCGCCGCGCTGTCCGACCCCACTGCTCGCGCGGAACTGCTCGCCCATGCCCCCCTCGGGCCGGACGATCCGGATCCCGGTGCCGGTGCCATCGATGCGTCGGTGCACCTGCACGGCATGGACGAGCAGGATCTCGCGGCCGCGTTGGCCGCTCAGCTCGGTCTGCCCGTGCCGCGGGCCGGGTGGCAACTGATCGCCGACATCGCGAGAATGAAGCCTGCGCCGACCCTGTTGCTCGATGGGTTGGACGAGGCTATCTCGGAGCATGTCGACAAAATCGCGACGGACCTGCTGGTCGCCCTCGGCGCGGTGGCACGTGTGCTACTCGTCACGCAACAAACGGAATTCGTGCGGTACGGGCTTGGCCCGGAACAGCCTCGCGTCGTCGGACTGTCCGAGATGTTCGGCCGGGACGTGCCGATCATCGATCTCGACGCCGAAGCGGGCACCCGTGCGGACATCGAGCGGTACGTGGCGCGGCGCCTGCGCGCCGGGGGTCAGGGCGATCTCGCGGAGCAGGTGGCACCGATCGTCGCCGATAAGGCCACCGAGTTCGGTGGGTTCCTCTATGCCTGGAGCATGACTTCCCAGATTCTGCGGCAGGTCATCGACGTGAACGCCGAGGGCTGGCAGTGGCAGCTCGCGACGACGGCCGGCGGGGCCCTGGACCGCGATCTGACCAGCGGGGCGATTCTGGTTCGCGATGGCGCCGAGATTCCCGGTGCCGCGCGGGACCTGCTGCGCGGGCTTGCCTGGAGCCTGGGCCACGGTATGCCGCGGGTCGTGTGGGAGGCCGCGGCCACCGCGCTGACCCCGGACGGCGTCGAGTACCGGGCCGCGGACCTGGACTGGGTACTCGAGCACTACGGGTGTTACGTCGTCGAGGACGAGCGGGACGGGGAGACGATCTACCGGCTTTGTCATGAGGAGCTCGTCGAGCACCTCCTCGAATCGCCTCTGCCGGTTCCCGGTAGCCCGGCGGCTCAGGCGCTGGTCGAAGCGCTGGTGGCGCTCGACGAGGCGAAGCCCCCGTCGGACGGCGAGCCGGACCGGCGCAGCCCGTACCTGCGTCGTCACCTTGCCCGGCATGCCTCGATAGCCGGGACATCCGGGGTCGAAGCCCTTTACGAGCTGGTCAAGGACATGCCTGAGGCCTACCTGCCGCAGCTCGCAATGATCGTGCACCAGCTGGCCACCAAGCTGGCCGAGACCGGGCAACACGAGATCGCCCTGGCTCCTGCCCGGCGAGCCGTCAACACCTACCGGTTGCTGGCCGAGGTCAACCCCCCACGCTACCTGCCCTTCCTCGCGAGGGGACTGAACGACTTCGCCGTCTACCTGGCCGCGATCGGACGGGTCGAGCCGGCCCTGGCCCCTGGCGCGGAGGCCGTTGACACACTCCGCCTGTTGACCGAGACCGACCCGGTGACCTACCTGCCCCATCTCGTCACCGCACTGAAGAACCTCGCCAGTCATCTCGCCGCACTCGACCGGATCTCCGATGCGGTGGATATCTATACCAGCTGCGTCTCGGCATTTTCCGAGTCGCCGGCGCTGCGCGATGCACTCATCATCGAGCGCGCCGGGTTCCACGTCAGCCACGGTGACCCGCCGACCGGGCTTCGCGAGCTCGCCACCCTGCTCGGGCCTGAGGAATCCGAAGAGGCCGACACCTCGGACGCCACTGACACTTCAGATGCCACAGTGCTCGCGGCGCGCAACGCGCTACGCGGACATCGAAGCCGCAACGCACTCGACGTCGACCACGTCTGGTGGACCGTCCACCGGACCGAACCTCCGGACTGGTTGAGCCTCACGCCGGAGCAGATCGGCGTCGCGGTCGAGTGGATCACGGCGCCGACCTGGGCGCTGTCGAAGAGCTACTTCACGGAGCATGAAGCGGAACTGCTGGCGGATTCGACCTTCGTCGCCCTTGAGGAGCTCCTGTTGCTGGTCGCGCTACGGGCCGAACGCCATCTGGAACTGCTCGAGGAGGTGATGGAGGTCGGTATCGACGTGGCATACCGGCCGCTGCTGCTGGAGGACCTGGTGGCGGAATGGATCAGCGTGGAGGATTGGCAGGAGTCGCGTTCCTTCGCCGAGAAGCACGCCGCCGACCTGATCACCCCCGAGGCCGAGATCGCGCTGCTGCGGCTCGGCCACGCGACGGCCACCGCGGTGCACCTCGCGGTGCTCGGCCTCGCCCGGCAGGACGGTCTGGACACCGCCTACGGCTGCCTGACCGACCGTCGGCGCGCGGCCGACCGGATGCGCCGCGCGCTCGCCGAGGCGGAGCCCGACATCATCGCCCAGCTGGCCCTGCTCGAAGGACGGATCTTCGGCGAGTCGTTCGCCGCGGCCGCACATATCGCTGTCGCCGGTTCGCTGGCCGGTGCACCGATGAGCGACGCGACCCGGCTGGAGGAGCTCGCCGAGCAGGCCGATGTGACCGAGCGGCAGCGGGTGGCCGCCGAGATCGCCGAGCTCATCGGCCGGGCCCCGGAGCACGCCGGACGGCTCAGCTCCCTGCCCGAGATCCTGCGCCAGCCCACCTCGACCTGAACCCGGCCTCGCCGGAAGGTGATCCGGCGCTAACCTCGGCGCCGTGTCCGCAGATCCGTTGGCCGCGTTGGTCGATCTGCCCGGCGTCCGCGAGGCCGTGGCCGGTGCTCGTGCTCGTGTGAGTGAGGTGCACCGCCACCCGGTCAACCGACGCGGCTGGGCGGCGACCTCGGCGGAGGCGTCGGTGCGGGCGGCGCGGGCCTCAGCGGCGCTGGACGGTGGCAGCGCCGCATTGCCCGTCGGCGGGTCGGTGGACGAGCCGGTGCTGGCCGGTGCGCTTCGGGTGGCCGAGGCACTCGGCGGGTTGCTGGGTACCTGGCAGCGGGCGCCGTTGCAGGTCCTGGCCCGGCTGCATGTGCTCGCCGCGGCGAACCTGGTGTCCGAACCGATGCTGGGCAGGCCGCGCCCATCGCCTCAGGTCACGGCCCGGCTCGACGGGTTGGCCCAACTGCTCACCACCAGTCAGGTGCCCGCCCCGGTACGCGTCGCTGTGGTGCACGGTGAGCTGCTCGCGCTGGCACCGTTCGAACGGGCGAACGGGGTGATCGCCAGGGCGGCGGCCCGGCTCACCGTGATCGCCAGCGGTCTGGACACCAAGGGGTTGGTGGTGCCCGAAGTCGCCCATCTGCGTCGGGAACGGGAATACCGGGCGGCGGCGGCCGGCTTCGCCACGGGCGATCCGGAGGCACTCGGCGGGTGGATCGTGCATTGCTGCACCGCGCTGAGCGCAGGCGCCCGGGAAGCCATCTCCATCGCCGAGGCGCTCGCCTCGCTCTGAACGCTACGCGCAGGCCGCGACCTGAGCGCTACCGACCGCGTGGGGTGCGTCTGCGATCCGGCCGGGACTCCGTCCGGCGCGCGCTGACGGCGTCGCGGGTGGACTGCAGGGCCTCGCGGGCGGTGTCCAGGCGCAGCTGGGCAACGCCGATGAACAGGCAGTCGACGACGGTCAGCTGGGCGATCCGGCTGGATGTCGCCCCGGAACGGAAGGTGGTCTCCCGCGCGGCCGTGGTGAGCACGTGGTCGGCCAGGTCGGTGATGGGGGAGCGGGGGAAGTTGGTCAGCGCCACCGTGGTGGCGCCGCGGTTTCGGGCTTCGCCCATGAAGTCAAGGGTGTCGGTGGTGGCCCCGGTATGGGAGATGCCTACCGCGACGTCGTCCGGGCGCAGTAGCGCCGCGGAGGTCAGCGCCATGTGCACATCGCTCCAGGCGAAGGCGACATGGCCGATCCGGTGCAGCTTCTGCTGGAAGTCCAGGGCCACGAAGCCGCTCGCGCCGACGCCGTAGACGTCGACCCGCGGTGCGGCGACCAGCGCCTCGATGACGGCGTGGAGC
>JBOHHD010000358.1:0-2349 GCA_050700515.1 Pseudonocardiaceae bacterium | reverse complement strand
CACGCCTACCTGTTCTCCGGGCCGCGGGGGTGCGGGAAGACGTCCAGCGCGCGCATCCTGGCCCGCTCGCTGAACTGCGAGCAGGGTCCGACCCCGGACCCGTGCGGGGTCTGCCCTTCCTGCGTCGCGTTGGCCCCCGAGGGCGCCGGCTCGATCGACGTCGTCGAGCTCGACGCGGCCAGCCACGGCGGGGTCGACGACGCCCGCGACCTGCGGGACCGGGCCTTCTACGCTCCGGCCGATTCCCGCTACCGGGTGTTCATCATCGACGAGGCCCACATGGTCACCACGCAGGGCTTCAATGCCCTGCTCAAGATCGTGGAGGAACCCCCGGAGCACCTGGTCTTCATCTTCGCCACCACCGAGCCGGAGAAGGTGCTGGCCACGATCCGGTCCCGCACCCACCACTATCCCTTCCGGCTGTTGCCGCCGAGCACCATGCGCCGCCTGCTGGAACAGGTCTGCGCCGAGGAGGGCGTGCACGTCGAGCCCCCGGTTTACCCGCTGGTGATCAGGGCGGGTGGGGGGTCGGCGCGGGACTCGCTGTCCGTGCTGGACCAGCTGCTCGCCGGGGCGGGCGCCGAGGGCATCGCCTACTCCCGGGCGGTGGCGTTGCTCGGGGTCACCGACGTCACGCTGATCGACGACATGGTCTCGGCGCTGGCCGCCCAGGACGGCGCCGCGGTGTTCACCACCATCGACCGGTTGATCGAGGCCGGGCACGACCCTCGGCGCTTCGCCTCGGACCTGCTGGCCCGCCTACGGGACCTGGTGTTGTTGCGCGTGGCGCCCGAGCCCGCCCGGAACGGCCTGGTGGACGCGCCCGAGGACCAGCTCACCACCATGATCGACCAGGCCCAGTCGCTGGGGGTGGCCGGCCTCACCCGATTCGCGGAGATCGTGCACACCGGGCTCACCGAGATGCGGGGGGCCACCGCCCCCCGGCTGCTCCTCGAACTGCTCTGTGCCCGGATGCTGCTGCCGGCCGCCGCCGAAGGCGAGGGCGCGGTGCTGCACCGGCTGGAGCGTCTGGAGCGGCGGTTCACCGGCGCTCGGCCGGACGTGGCCGGGGGAGCACCGGCGAGGCCGGACAGGACCGACGATCCGGCTGCGCCGCTGTCCCGTCCTGCCGTCCCGGTGTCGTCGCGTTCCGCTTCGCCCCCTCCCGCTTCGGCTCCTCCTGCTTCGGTTCCTCCTGCTTCGGTTCCGTCGTGCCCGGCTTCTACTTCCTCCCGTCCCGCTGCTGCTCCGGCGCGTCCCGCTGCTGCTTCATCCCCTCCGGCCCCGATGACATCGCCGCCCGCCGCGTCCGCCGAGCGACCGTCCCCGTCCGGTGAGCTCGACGTTGCCGCGGTGCAGCGGGTGTGGCAACCCCTGCTGGACGCGGTGCGTGTGCAGAGCCGAGCCACCCAGGCTCTGCTCAGCAATGCCACCGTGACCGCGGTGGAGCGCGACACCCTCGTCCTGACCCTGCCCACCGCTCCGCTGGCCCAACGGCTGGCCGACCAGCGCAGCACTGAGCTGATCAAAGAGGCGTTGCGCACCGTTCTGGGTGTGCAGTGGCAGGTGCGTTGTGAGCACGCCGGTGGCGGGCCGGCTCCCCGCGGTACCGCCCGCCCGCCCCAGCCCCAGCGCACCCGCTCCCCCGAGCGTCCCGCCCGTGCCTCCGATCCGGCGGCCGGACGGACCGCTCCACCGGTCCCCCGGCGATCCGCCGCTCCCGATGACTCCATTCCGCTTCCTCCGGAGCCCCCGGATTCCCCCGAGCCCCCCGATTTTGCAGAGCCCCCGAAGCCCCCGGAACCGGAGCTCGAGGATTCCGACTGGGTGCCGGCCCGCGTCGCGTCCCGTCCCTCCGCCACTGCGGAGAAGACCATGACCGCTGATGCGGAAACGAAGCGCGCCGACAGTCGGCATCCTGACGAGGTGGCTCTGGAACTGCTCACCGATCAACTCGGCGCCCGCCCTATCAACGGACGCTGAGGGCGCGTCCTCGGGTGGTCCGACGGGGCTTCCCGGCGCTTCAGCCGTGACCTGCCTCGGCTCCGCCAGAACTCCTCCCCAGGCGACGCGGCAAGGGGTCTCATGAGGGTCTCACTTTGCCGGAAGGGTGTCACTTTGCTGCGGGTTCTTCCCTGAGGCCGGGTGAGGGGCCAGGATCGCGCTCACTGTTGGCAACGGAACTGACACCGAGGGTGCGATAACACATGGGTGGTGACGGCGGGAACCGCGCGCTGCGGCTGTTGCTGGATGAGGCGGGGTTGAGCAATACCGGGTTGGCCCGGGCGGTGGTGTTCGCCGGGGGCCGGGAGGGATTGCATCTGGGTAGCAGCACTACCTCGGTGAAGC
>JBOHHD010000357.1:0-6521 GCA_050700515.1 Pseudonocardiaceae bacterium | reverse complement strand
CCCGGCGGCCGGTCGGCCCCCACCACTCAACCGAGCCCACCCGGACCGGACCGATTCTTCGTCAGCGCGACCTCTCCTTAATCAGCGACCCGCTACGTCAGCTCCACAGGTCGGACACGGGCAGGGCGACCAGCCGGTCGCCGAAAGGCAGTCGTCGCTGGCCGGTGTGCAGGACGACGCCGGCGGTGAACTCGCCTTGTACGCGATCGAGCCGGTCCCGCAGGGAGGCCAGCCACCGGAAGTCCTCGGGCCGGGGGGTCGAGGTCGCTTTCGCTTCGATGGCGGCCACCCGGCCGTCGTCGGCCTCCACCACCAGGTCCACCTCGGCCCCGTCGCTCTCGCGGAAATGGAACAGCCGCGCCGGTGTCTCGCACCAGGTCAATTGCTTGGCGATCTCGTTCGCCACGAAAGTCTCGAACAGCGCACCCACAGCCGGATCGGTCGGCCGCTGCAATGTTGCCGCATCCTTGCCGAGCAGCGCGCCGGCGACACCGGTGTCGGTGAGGTAGAGCTTGGGTCGCCGGACGACCTTGGCGGTGAGGTTGCGGCTCCAGGCCGGTACCCGATGGACCAGGAACACCGTCTCCAGCCACGCCATGTAGCTCTGCGCGGTTCCCCGGTCGATGCCCACCCGCTGGCCTACGGTGCTGACCACCAATTCTTGGGCTGTGGTGGCTGCGAGGTAGCGGATCATCGAGGTGAGCGCGTCAGCCCGACGGATGTCAGCCGCCATCTCGATCTCATGCGCCAGCACGGTTTCCACATAGCGGGTGAACCATCGCCGGCGGGTCCGGGAGGTCAGCCGCTGCGCGGCCGGGTATCCGCCGATCGACAGTGCCTCGAAGTGGGCAGAGCGCTCCCCAGACTCACCGGAGTGGTCGAGGAGCGCCGCCGGGCCACGGAAAGCCCGATCGACGAAGTCGTCCGGGCCGCCGCGCAGTTCTCCCTGGGACAGGGGCCACAGGGTCACGATGTCCGCTCGCCCGGCCAGGGTCTCCGCGATGGAGGGAACGGTGAGGAAGTTGGTGGACCCGGTGAGCAGGAACTGCCCGGGCTGGTCGTTGCGGTCGACCACTGATTTGATCGCCAGTACCAGCGGCTGCCCGACGCGCTGCACCTCGTCAACGACCAATGGCGACCCGAACGCACTGAGAAACGTCGGCGGGTCGGCCTGCGCGACGGACAGGACATCGGCGTCATCCAGGGTCAGGTAGGTGGCGCCGAGTTGCTGCGCGAGAGCTCTGGCGACCGTGGTCTTGCCGACCTGGCGGGCGCCATGAACGATGACGACGCGGAAAGCGGACAACGATTCGGAGAGGATCCCAGCGGCCCTCCGCGGGACATAACCGCTGCTCAAGAACTCCGTCACGACCCAACTCTAGCAGGCAAACCAGCATTTTCTCGCTCGCCAAACCCACAAAAAATCTACGATTCGACCCGTGTGACGACCGGCCTGGCCCCGAGCGCCTCGTGTGCAGGAACGCCGAGAGGCCCGTGATCGCAGCGATCATGGGCGGGACGATACCCAGCGTGCAACCGACTGCGGCGATCACGCTAGCGCGGCTGCCCCGGGAGAGACCCGCATCGTCAGTCCTCACTCCAGTCGCCTGGGGGCTTCCCCGGGCGGTGGGTGCCGAACGTCCACTCGAAGCCCTCGGGGTCGAGGACCCGGCACCGGTAGTTGCCCCACTCGGTGATCCCAGGCTCCCAGACTCCCGTCGCGCCGGCGGCGAGTGCACGGGCGTAGACGGCGTCGACGTCGGCGCCCTCCGCGAGGCAGAGATAGGTCCCGCACCCCATGGTGTCGCCTTTGCGGGGCGGGCGCTGGTAACCGTCGCGGTCACTGAACACCACGATTACGGCGTTGCCGAAGCGCAGCTCGGCGTGCGCGACCCCGCCCTCCTCGTCCGGGAACCGCATTGTCGTCTCGAATCCGAAGGTCCGTCGGAGCCACTCGATGGCGGCGGGAGCGTCACGGTAACCGAAGTAGGCATACAGGGCAGCGGAGTGCTGAGTCGGCTCGGTCATTGCCCAAGAATCACGTACCCAGCGGCCAGTTCCCAATCTGAATGCCGTAATCAGGGGCGGCGGCCGCAGGGATCGGCTGTCGCTGCGCTCGGTGTGATCGACCGCCGGCCCAGCAGGACCATATCGGGCTCGCCCCGGGCGACCGGCACCTCCAGCGTCGTCACCTCCGCGAAGTGGCCGGCCAGCCGCGCGAGGGGTACCCGCTGGCCCACAGTGCCTCACCAGCGGGTCGAGGCGGAAGGAGAAGTCGGCCAGCACGCGGATCAGAGGCGTGTCGGCGAGCGGGCTGGCGGGCAGGCCCGGCTCCAGCACGCCGCGGATGGCCTCAGTCACCTTCGTCCACCGGGCGCCGGAGCCGTAGCCGCCTCCTTCGTACTGGTCGTCGGTGAAATACAGCCAGGCCAGCCAACAGGTCACCAGTTCCGCATCCGGCAATGCGGCGGTGGGATAGGCGTATGCGCTGAATTCGCCAAAGCGGCTGAGGGCCAGCGCCTTGGTGGCGGCGTGGCTACGGACCAGGTGGGGGCGCTGCGCCCAGCCGCAGGTGAATGCCTCGATGCCGGCGGTCTGGGGATGCTGGCGTGCGGGAAGGACAGGTCGATGAATGGCGTCGCGGTGGATGCCACAGGGCGAGTCCTTTCCTAGCGTTCATCAGATGTATGGCCGATCAGCGGCTTCGGTGGGTGATCAGGTGCGCCAAGGTGGCGAGCTGGCCGCCGGACCGCGGGGCGGCGTCGGCCAGGCAGGAGAGCGCGGCCGCCAGCTGCCGAGCGGCTTCGTCCTGGGCCCAGGCACGTCCCCCGGCCTGCTCGACCAACCGCACAGCCTGCTCGAGATCCGAGTCCTCCAGCGGCTCGGAGCGCAGGTAGAGGGCAGAGAGTTCGCCGGCAGCGGCTGTGCCCGAAGCCAGAGCGGCGACGATCGGTAGCGACTTCTTGGCAGCTCGCAAATCTGCGCGCACGGGCTTGCCCGTCGTCTCCGAGTCGCCCCAAATCCCCAGCAAGTCATCCGCCAGCTGAAACGCCATCCCAAGGTGGTGCCCGAACTGGCCCAGCTGCCGCACCCTCGGCGGTTCAGCGCCCGCCAGCAGTGCGCCCAGCGCGCACGCGCACTCCAGCAAGGCTGCGGTCTTGCTCGTGGCCATGGCCAGGCATTCGTCAAGGGTGACGTCGTGGCGCTGCTCAAAGGCGAGGTCGGCGCCCTGGCCGTGGACGATCTCCGCCAAGGCCGTGCACAACAGGCGCACCGCTTCCCCGCTCAGTGGCGAGGGGTGGGTGGCCAGCACCTCGATGGCGGCCACCAACAGGGCATCGCCTGCGAGAATCGCGTTCGACGTTCCGAACACCGCCCAAGCGGCCGGCCGGTGTCGGCGCGTCCGGTCCTGGTCCATCACGTCGTCGTGTAGCAGCGTGAAGTTGTGCGCCAGCTCCACTGCTACCGCACCGGCCACGGCCGGGTCGGGGGCACCCGCGACCGCGTGAGCACACTCCAGCGCCAGAGCGGGCCGGATTACCTTGCCCCCAAGGCTGCCGGCGGTCTGGCCATCGGGGTCCCACCAGCCGAAGTGATAACCCACGACGGTCCGCATCGGCTCGGACAGCCGCTCGACGGCCGCCCGAAGACCAGGCTCGACCAAGACCAGTGCGTCCTGAAGGACGCTCGCGGCTTCCTGTTCGCGAAACACATCTAAAGTTGACACAACCCAGCCCTCCGGAAGCCAACTTCCCTACCCTCGACCGACCCTCGTCGCGTCTGGGTCTAGCGCGAGACCAACGCATGGGCAGGAGTGGGTAGCCGTATAAGTTGGTCAAACTATCCCTACGTTCTTGTCAGATTGCAACCACCAGCCGGGCCTATGATCAACCGCAGTGCCGGATTTCGCTCGGGGTCAAAAGATAAGCTCACACAGAAAGTGAGTATCGTTAAGCGTGAAGGAAATTCTGATCTCACCTTATTTACGACCGATGCCGTCTCGCGTCTCGACACCACAGGCTTTAAGCACATCTGTAATTAGGGCGTTAAATGCGTGACCACGGTCGGTTCTGTCGACGAATCGGACGAAACCACATGTTTGGCGTGGCCGAGCCAACAATGAGGTACTCCACCGGCCCGCCGGGTACCGGGACGACCGCACATAGGCAAGGGGACAGTCGGATCAAAATGCTCGCGGCACCAGCCCACATCCTGGACGCCGGTTCAAGCAGACCGACGCCGACAAGGTCGGTTACCGCTTTGTGGGCTCGCGCGAGCGCCCGGCCGTCAGCGCTCGGCTGTCGCTGCGCTCAGCGTGATCGGCCGCTGACCCAGCAGGACCACGTCGGGCTCGCCCCGGACGACCGGTACCTCCAGCGTCGTCACCTCCGCGAAGTGGTCGGCCAGCCGCGCCAGGAGGGCGGAAGAGGCAGCCGCACTCCAGATCGCCAGCACCCCATCCGGTGACAGCACGCACGCCGCGGTGCGCAACCCACTGTCCCCGTAGAGCCACTTGTTGCCCGGCGTCACCAACCAGTCCGGCCCGTTGTCGACGTCGAGGCAGACCGCGTCGAGCGAGGCCGGGGCAGCCTGGATCAACCAGGTGACCACATCGGCCTCGTGGCTGCGGGTCCGCCGATCGCGCAGCGCGTCGCGGTGCAGCGGCGCCAGCGGCCCCCGGTTCCAGCGCAGCACCGCCGGCTCCCGCTCCACCACGTGCACCTCGCTCACCGCGGCGTGGGCGAGCGCGGTGGCCAGCGAGAACCCGACACCGAGCCCGGCGATCATCATCCGACCCGGCGGGGGCATGCGGTCGGCGGCTGCGGCCACCAACAGGCGTTCCGAAGCACCACCGCGGGTGTCCATCAGGAACACCCCGTTGGCCACGATCTCGTAGTGCGCGCCGCGCTTGAGCAGCACCAGTTCCCCGCAGTACCCCGCAACCCGCTCGACCACCTCCGCATTCTCGGCTGTCTCATGCACGGCGCTATTGTCCCGCTTGCGAAACCGTGCTGAATTCCACGTGCAGACCCGCGACGGCCAGCGTTCCGTGGCACCTGCCTCATCGTGGCGACCGGCTGGGGCCTACCCGATGTTCCCAACATTCCAGGCATCGAACTGACTGTCGGCTACGCGCCTGCTCGATCAGCGCGTGGACCAGTGTTCTGGCCGGACGGAGCCGCCGGTGGCGGACATCGATTCCGCCGCCCTGCATGCCATGGCGCGCCAACTCGCCGAGCCGGTGTCCCGACCGGCCCAGTACGGCGAGTGGGCAGCAGCGAGATGAGCACCGGCAGCCACGGCCGCAGGTGGTTGCTCACCAGCACGGCCTGCGCGCGGTCTCGGCCTCGATCTGAAACTGGGTGATCTCCGCGCAGGATTCCACATTTCGGCTGACCGGCACGCCGGGCTCGGCCCATCAACCGACCCCTCCGGGTCGCGGTTCGTATGCTCGCCGCTGTGACCATCTCCGAGTTGTTCGATCCCGCTGCGTGGCGCCTGGTTGAGGGCTTCGATTTCGCCGACATCACCTACCACCGGGCGGTCGACTCGGGGACGGTGCGAATCGCCTTCGACCGGCCCGACGTGCGCAACGCGTTTCGTCCGGCCACGGTGGACGAGCTGTACCGGGCGCTGGATCATGCCCGGATGACCCCGGACGTGGGGTGCGTGCTGCTGACCGGCAACGGGCCCTCGTCGCGCGACGGCGGCTGGGCCTTCTGCTCCGGCGGTGACCAGCGGATCCGGGGCCGCGCGGGCTACCAGTACGCAAGTGGCGAGACCGCGGACACCGTGGACCCGGCCCAGGTCGGACGGCTGCACATCCTGGAATGCCAGCGGCTGATCCGGTTCATGCCCAAAGTGGTCATCGCCGTGGTACCCGGCTGGGCGGCCGGTGGTGGACACTCGCTGCACGTGGTCTGCGACCTGACGCTGGCCTCGGCCGAGCACGCCCGGTTCAAGCAGACCGATGCCGACGTGGGCTCCTTCGACGGCGGATTCGGCTCGGCCTACCTCGCCCGGCAGGTGGGGCAGAAGTTCGCCCGGGAGATCTTCTTCCTCGGCCGCGAGTACAGCGCCGATGACGCGCACCGGATGGGCATGGTCAACGCGGTGGTGCCGCACGCCGAGTTGGAGGCCACGGCGCTGGAGTGGGCCCGCGCCCTCAACGGCAAGTCACCCACCGCGCAGCGAATGCTCAAGTACGCGTTCAACATGATCGATGACGGACTGGTCGGCCAACAGCTCTTCGCCGGGGAAACAACCCGGCTGGCATACATGACCGACGAGGCCACCGAGGGTCGCGACTCCTTCCTCGAAAAGCGCACCCCCGACTGGTCAGCCTTTCCCTGGTACTACTAGCCCCTCGGATTCACCCGATCTAGCTACCTGCTGTAACGACGCCCGCAGCCTCTCCGAGCTGCAACAAGGCACCTTGCTATGTCTTGACATAGCTTCCTCGCGCTTGCCGGTTTTTGCCGTCTCTGACGGCCCCGTGGCGGCCCCGCACTGTCCACTTC
>JBOHHD010000356.1:0-5295 GCA_050700515.1 Pseudonocardiaceae bacterium | reverse complement strand
GGCCGCCGCGGCGCTCGCCTACTGTCCCTATTCCGGCCTGCGGGTCGGCGCCGCGGCGCTGTGCGACGACGGCCTGGTGGTGACCGGCTGCAATGTGGAGAACGCCTCCTACGGTCTCTCGCTGTGCGCCGAGTGCACGATGGCCGGTCAGCTGCGGCTCTCCGGCGGTGGCCGGTTCGTGGCGGTGGTGTGCCGCTCGGGAACCGGAGATCTGCTCATGCCGTGCGGGCGCTGCCGTCAGGTGCTCTACGAGCTGGGTGGGCCGGGCTGCTTGCTGGACACTCCACGGGGAGTGCGTCCGCTGCGCGAGGTGCTGCCCGATGCCTTCGCCCTGTGAGGGTCCCCGCCGAATGCTCCAGCACACCCGGCGCCGCCGGTCAGGACGCGGCGGCTTCCTCCGCGTCCCGGCCCTGGTCGGACTTCGACTTGGGAGAGGAATTGCGGACCCGCCGCTGGGCCGGACGCGGCGGGGGTGGTGGTGTGGAGATCAGCTGGGCCGGTGTGCCACCCATGATGAGCTCGGCGAAGGTGGCCATCGCCTCGTCCAGCTGACCGGCTTGGCGCACTTCGGAATCCTCGTTGGCCTGCCGGATCAAATCGGCCACCGAGCCGGTGTCCGGGCGATCGGCCAGTGTGCCGTCCAGCGCGCCGAGGTGTGCGGTGACCGTGCTGATCCGGGCATCGAGACCGTTCTCCAGGGCGTCCAACCGAGCCGACAGGGTGTCCATCCCGGTGCTGAGGTTGCCACCCAGCTTGTCGGTGGCCTCGGCGACGGCCCGCCCGGTGCCATCAAGATGCTCGTGCATGCCCTCGTCGACCTCCTCGATGCGGCCGCGCAACCCCGCCTCGGCGGTGTCGATCCGCTCCCGCACCGGGCCGTGCACCGCGGCGGGCAGTCCGTCCAGCCGGCCGTCCTGTTTGTCCAGATGGTGGTCCAACTCGTCGATCCGCTTGTGCAGCCCGGAGATCCGATCCTCCAGACCGTCCATCCGGCCGGCGACTCCCTCGAACCGGCCCGCCATCCCGTCCAGCCGCCCACCGAGCTCGGCGAACGGGGCGGCCAGCTTGTCCACGATCGACTCGACCAGGCGGGTCAGCGCGGTGATGGCGCTGTCGTGGGAGTCCAGCTTCGCCAGCGTCTCGTCCATCCGCTCGGCCAGCACGCTGACCTCGGTGCGGTCCGGGAGCTCCGAGAGGCGCTTGCGGACCGAGCCCAGTGACTCCAATGGGGCCAACCGGGCATGGATCTCGTCCAGCGCATCGAAGACCTGCTGCTGCTCGCTGTCCCGGATCTCCGCGGCACGCATCAGCATGCTCCGCATCCGGTCGAACGATGTCGTGGAGTTGTTGTCGTTGCTCACGGGCGGCCTGGCCTTTGATGAGGATGGGGGAGAACAAAGGGAGTGGCGATGCGAGCGCAGCCTAGCCATCCTCTTACCCGTTGCAACAGCCGGTGACGCCAGAAGGTGATGCCGGCACCGCCTATAGTGATCGGCTGGCGGCGATACGGTGGCCGGGTGGCGACCCCGCTGACGCGCGATACCCTGCGCACCGCACCCAAGGTATTGCTGCACGACCACCTCGACGGCGGGTTGCGCCCCGCGACGGTGGTGGAGCTGGCCGAGCAGGTCGGCTACCACCAGCTGCCCAGCACCGACGTCGCCGAGTTGGACGCCTGGTTCCGGGCGGCAGCGGCCTCCGGCACGCTGGAGCACTACCTGGAGCCCTTCGCGCACACCGTCGCCGTGATGCAGACCCCGTCCGCGCTGCACCGGGTTGCCGCCGAATGCGCCGAGGATCTGGCGGCCGACGGTGTGGTCTACGCCGAGGTGCGCTTCGCCCCCGAGCTGCACACCGAGGGCGGGTTGCACCTCGAACAGGTGGTGGAGGCCGTGCTTGCCGGCTTCGCCGCCGGCAGCGCGCGGGCCGCGCGTCGCGGCCATCCGGTGAGTGGGCAGATCCGGATGGGATGCCTGTTGACCGCCATGCGCCACGCGGCACGATCCCGGGAGATCGCCGAGTTGGCGGTGCGCTACCGCGACGCCGGCGTCGTGGGTTTCGACATCGCGGGCGCGGAGGCGGGTTTTCCGCCCACCCGGCACCTGGACGCCTTCGAATACTTGCGGCAGCAGAACTCCCACTTCACCATCCACGCCGGGGAGGCCTTCGGTCTGCCCTCCATCTGGGAGGCGCTGCAGTGGTGCGGCGCGGACCGGCTCGGCCACGGGGTCCGGATCGTCGACGACATCGTGGTCGCCACGGACGGGACCGTGAAGATCGGTAGGCTGGCCGCCTATGTCCGGGACAAGCGGATCCCGCTGGAGCTCTGCCCCACCTCCAACGTGCAGACCGGCGCCGCCGCGTCGATCGCCGACCATCCCTTCGGCCTGCTGGCCGACCTGCGGTTCCGGGTCACCGTCAATACCGACAACCGGTTGATGTCCGGATGCTCGATGTCCAGCGAGATGGCCGCGCTGGTCGAGGCGTTCGGCTACGGCTGGAGCGATCTGCAGCGGTTCAGCATCAACGCGATGAAATCGGCCTTCCTGCCCTTCGACGAGCGGCTGGCACTGATCGACGAGGTGATCAAGCCCGGGTTCGCGGTGGTGATCGGCTGAACTGTTCCTCAGCGCACGTGCAGCCGGTCCTCCAGGCGGCTGACCAGCGTGCGCCAGGCGGTCACCTCGGCGTCGTAGGGCGCGCTGGGCGCCAACCGGGTCGGGTCCGGTTTGAGTACGAAGGAGATCAGCCAGCCCAGGGGTTCCGAGCTGGTCAGCGCCTCGTCCGCGAGGCCCGACCCGGCCCACCGCTCGGCGTCGGTGATCAGCTCGACGGCCAGGTCGAGCTGGACCGGATCGACCACCTCCGGGCCTGCGGACAGGTCCTCGGCCAGCCCGCAGAGCACGTAGGAATTTCCCTCATCGACCGCCACTGTGAGCTCGCCGCCGTGGGCGCGCTGCCGCACCTGCGCCCAGGTGGAGACCTCCTCCAGGTCGTGGCTGTCGGAATTGCCGGTGAGGTGTCTGGCCAGCGCGCGTGGCGAGCCGAAGACGTCTATCCGCCCCCCGCTGCCGAGGAACACCGGGGCGTCATCGACATAGCAGCGCAGCGTGTAATGATCACCCAGGTCGCTGATGATCCGGATCGGGTCGATGCCGACCTCGGCCCAGAACGCCAGTGCGGGATCCACCGGAACTGGGGTTTGCTCCAGGGGGGCGCTCTCGGGGCTCTCCTCGGGCTCCTGCGCCTGGGCCAGCTCGGCCTGCGCCGTGGCCAGCGCCACCCCGTCGACCTCCGGGCTGCGCACCACCGCGTCCAGCGCGTCGAGTACCTCGTCCCAGCGTCGCGCGATCACGGTGCACAGCTCGTCCCAGCGTCGCTCACCCTCACGGCCACCGAAGGCCAGCGCGCCCTCGATGAGCAGGTCGAAAGCCACGGTGGTGCCCAGCACCTCGTGCACCTTGTCCAGGCCGCAGACCTCGGCGAGCGAGCGCACCATGCCCATGACGTCAGCCAACTCGTCGATCACCCAGGTGTCCGGCGATTCGGCGGCCAGTTCGGGGACGCCGACGAGGTCGTAGCGGTGGATCTCCTCGGGCCGCAGGTCCGGAGCGGGCAGCTGCGGCACCAGCGCCCAGGCCGGGTGGTCGACGAGATCGTGCTCGATCGTGGTACGCACGAAGCCGACCAGTGCCGCGACGTCGGCGAAGGCGAAGAGGCCGTTGTCGTCGCCGAGGAAGGCCTCCCATTCCTCGCCGTTCTCGCGCCACCGCGGAGCCCACAGGGTCACCAGGTCCCCGGCGGTCAGGGAGAGCTCGATCGGCACGATGTCCGCAGCCATGGCCGGCAGCGTAGTGCCCGTGAGTGCGTAACAGTGTTCCCGCACCCCGTACCGCTCACGACCAGATCGTTTTGATCTCCACGAAGGCGCGCAGCCGGCGGAGGTCCGGGGCGCGGGTCCAGTCCGGTTCCGTGGCCGGCGCGGGCAGCACCCGCTTGACGGTGCCTGCCGCGGTGCGTTCGAGATCGGCGCTGATCGCGGGCGGCGTGCCGCCGAGGTCGAGGGCGTTGACGTCGGCGTGTGCCGCCAGCCACGGGGCGAGTTCGGCAGTGCGACCGGTGAGGACGTTGACCACACCGCCGGGCAGATCGGAGGTGGCGAACACCTCCGACAGGGTCACCGCGGGCAGCGGCCGGTTCTGGCTGGCCACCACCACGGCGGTGTTCCCGGCGGCGATCACCGGTGCGACCACGCTGACCAGTCCCAGCAGCGCGGAGGACTGCGGAGCCAGCACGGCGACGACACCGGTCGGTTCCGGCACGCTCACGCACAGAACGGGACCCGCGACCGGGTTGGCCGAGCCGAACACAGTCATGATCTTGTCGGTCCACCCCGCATACCAGACCCACCGGTCGATGGCGGCGTCCACCAGCGCGCCGGCTCGCCGCTCCGCCCACCCCTCGGCCGAGGCGAGCGCGGTGACGAACTGCTCGCGTCGCCCCTCCAGCATCTCGGCGATCCGGTACAACACGTGCCCCCGCTGATCAGCGGGGGCGGTTGACCACCCGGGCAAGGCCGCGCGGGCGGCCGCCACCGCATCCCGGGCATCCCGGCGCGAGGCCTGCGCCGCGTTCGCCAGGAAGGCCCCTCGGTGATCGGTGGCCGGATACACCCGACCGGATTCCGAGCGCAGGAAGGTGCCGCCCACGTAGAGCTGGTAGGTCTTGGCGACGGGCAGCCGGTCGTCGGCGGCCACGTCTGTCCGGGGGGGACCCCGATCGTCGGGAGACCTCGGGACGCTAGACATCGAGGTACGGGGCGAGCCCGGCGCGACCACCGTCGCGGCCCCCACCCGACTCCCGGTATCCGCCGAAGGGCGCGGTGGGGTCGACCCGCGCGCCGGTGTTCGCCCACACCACCCCCACCCGCAGCTGCCGCGCGGCCCACGTCAGGCGCGAACCCTGGTCGGTCCAGATCCCGGTGCCGAGGCCGCCGGGGGTGTTGTTGACCACGGCGGCGGCCTCCTCGGGGGTACGGAAGGTGAGCACCGTCAGCACCGGGCCGACCAGCTCCTCCCGGGCGATCCGCATCGCCGGGCCGACCTCGGAGAACACCGTGGGGGGGTAGTAGAGCCCCTGCTCGGGCAGCGGCGCAGGGCTGGTCCAGCGCTGCGCGCCGTCGGCGTCGGCGCTGCCGGTGAGCTCCTTGATTCGCGCCAGCCTGCTGCTCGAGCCGACCGCGCCGATGTCGGTGCCCTCGTCCAGCGGGTCACCGACGCGCAGGGCGGCCGCGCT
>JBOHHD010000355.1:0-11662 GCA_050700515.1 Pseudonocardiaceae bacterium | reverse complement strand
TCGGGTTGATGTCGAAGTACGGCTGGACGCTGTGGGCCTCGATCCAGAATGGCGCCAGCTCCCTGGACTTCGACTTCTGGTCATGGGGAATGGAGAAGTACGACCGGGCCGTCGCCGAGTTCGACAGCCCCGATTTCGACCGGCTGCTCAGCGAGGTTCAGCGAACCGATTGACGTCCTGCCCTAGCGCGCCGGGAAACGGCCTGCGGCGCCGTCAGGATCGATAGGCTGCCCACGTGACGACACGGCTCCAACCCGAAATGGTTCCGGTTGGTGCTGAGCTGCGAAGTGACGGTCAATCCAGTCCGTGAGCTGGGGACGACCTGGCACCAGGTATTGCCTCAGTGGTCAGAGTAGGATTCGGCTTGAGCATGATCAACTCATGCTCGGCCCACGATGGAAGATCGTTGAGGTTCAGGCTTGTCCCATGCCGATCTTGGGGGCCGGACCGCGGGTGGAGGAGGCAGGCATCGTGGATGCCGACGAGGCGAAGACGGTAGGGGCGCTGCTGCGCAAGATCCGGCTCAAGCGGGGTCTGTCCCAGGAGGTCGTCGCGGGGCTGGCCGGGTTCACCGGCGGGTTCCTGTCCCAGGTGGAGCGAGGTCTGGTTCCCCTGGAGCGGCTCTCGCACTGGAAAGGCGTGGCTTCCGCGCTCGGTGTCCCGCTTTCGGATCTGCTACGGCTGGAGCTGCCCGCCCCGGGCAACGGGGACACCGACCACACCATCGAGGCCGTCCGAGACGCGCTGGACGCGGTGGCCGCCGGCTATCCCGGCGGTGAGGTGCTGCCGGTTTCGGTGCTCCAGCAGCGAGTGACCCGGGTGCATCGATTGCATCGGCAGGTCCAATTCAAGGACACGGGCCGAGCACTGCCGGAGCTGATCCGTGATCTGCATACCACGGTGGCCGCTGGTCGCGATCTCGACGTCCTGTTGCCGCTGGCGGTGCTGTTGCACGTGCACGTCACGGGAACCTGGCTGGATCGTGCGGAGGCCACTACCGAATTGCGGCGGCAGGCCGGGTTCCTGGCCCTCAACCTGGCCCGAGAACACAACGACACCGCGTCGCTCGCCTCCGCCGCCTACGGGCTGACTAGGACGCTCGTGATCGGTGGCTCCTTCGCTCTGGCAAAAACCGTCCTCGACAACACCACACTGCCGCCGATCACGCAGGAGACGGCGGGCATCATGTGCGCCACGCTGACCACGCCACGAGCCTTGCTCATCGCCGCGCAGGGTGATGACCCCCGAGCACCCCTCGATGAAGCCGCCGAGATCACCGATCGGTTCGGCTTGATCGGCGTGGTGGACCGATACGGATTTTATTTCGGGCCGACCAATGTCGATACCCGGCGGATTGGAGCGGCATTGGAGCTCGGCGACGTCGACGAGGCCGCGCGGTCGGTGCACGCTGCTCGCCCGGAGCGGCACCCAGCCCGATCCGTTCAGGCTCTTTACTGGAGATATGCCGGACGGACATTGGCCGCCGCGGGAGGGCCGGTAGAGGAGCCGGTGCGGGCCTACCTGAGAGCAGAAGCGCTCAATCCCGTGAAGCTCTACCGCAACCTCACATCCCGTGAAGTGCTGCGGGAACTGCTGACCCGGGCACCGGACAACGAGCAGCTACAACAGCTCGCCAACCGGGCTGAGCTGGACCAACGTTAACTGTTTTGGGGGTCTTAACCACAGATAGGTCATAGCGTCGCTGATCCGCCACGCTCTGTCGCGTGGATTTCAGTGGCGGTCTAGTAGGGCTCATCCTGTGGCTGGTGACCATAGGCGCACTTGTGCTGATGGTGTTGCTCACGGCCCGGATGGTCCAGAGCCGAATTGGTCATGTCCCGCCTCAGCATAGGGGGGATACCCAAGTCCCTCAGGACGTCACCGGGCGGAGCGGCGAGGGCGCATGGTGACTGGCGCGACTAAGGCGATCCTCGTCCAGACGATGGTTGACGCCGGGACTTTGATCGAGCATCTCATTGACCTCGACACCATTACCACCGCGCGCTCCCGGGGGTGCTACCCCGCGCTCTGTGGCGTCGACGTACTGGCCGCGAGCATGACTACCAAAGAACGGGGTTTCTGCCGGGAATGCCTTCGTCGGCAGGTCGACCGATGCACCTGACCGGAACTGAACTCCTCGACTGGATTGGATTGCGGCGCGTGCACGAAGGCGGCGTGGCCAGACATGGCTCGACGCATCTCGACTGGGGCCGGAAAGTGCCGTGCTACCTGCCCGAGGTCTTCGACCGATTGGCCGAGGCCGGGCTCATCGACCTGCTCGATCCGGACTGCTCCGCAGGGCTGAGCCGGGTGGTGTGCACACCCCGAGGGTGTGATCGCTACCAGGAGCTGACCGCGAAGCGTGCCCTCCTCGGCCCCGAGCAGTCATTCGGGGACTGCTCGGTCTCCCCTGACCGGCCGTCATCCCTGTTGCGGCCGGTCAGGGCCATACCCGAGGGTGCAGTCCGGTGACCGGGTCGAGGGTGATCCGTTGGCTGTGGTCCCCTCTCGATACGCGTTCGCACATCTTGGACGAGACCAGCGCCGGATCCGAGATCGCGGTCACTCGATGCGGACTGGAACTGTCCGGCATCGTGACGCTCTACTCGATAGCGCCCAGCATGACAATCTGCCCGCGCTGCGGACTGTCTGCCGCCATCCCGCCACCCGAGCATGCAACGGATCCCGAATCAATGCCGCCCTGAAGACTCCGACCGGTCGCCGGTTGAGCGGACCCCCCGCCCGGCTCCCGGCGACCGGCCGGTCCCACAAAGACCACACCACAGCATGACTAGACACCAGACTGGGGGAGGAAATGACGTGAGCAGACAACGGAAGTGCAAGGAGCAGAGGGACCTGGAAACCATACTCATTGTCTATGCCAGCCACAAGCACCCCCATGCTCGCAACCAGGAAATCAAGGTGGATGTCCGGCACGGGACGACCATCGACACCGACCACGCGACGGGATTGGTGGCCGTTCGTACGCCTCTGCCATTAGACGAGATAAGAATCGTGAAAATAGTTCCCATCGTCAAAGCGACCGACTGACGAGGTAGCCAGGCATCCCCTCAATCCCACAATAAGGATTACCAATGACACCGCAGGACCCGCAGTACAGCCAGGCATCGTCCGGGCAGGGATACCGGCCACCAGCCTACCCGGCACACTACCCTTCAACATCCGGCTCATATCCGCCGCCCACCAACACCATGGCCATCCTGTCCCTGACCCTCGCGTTCTCCTGCTGGCCACTGGCCCTCGTATTCGGACACCTCGCTCGCAAACAAATTCGCAGGACCGGGGAAGGCGGCCACGGACTGGCCACCGCCGGTCTCGTCATCGGCTATCTCCTCCTGGGACTGGTGGTCCTGGCCATCACCGCCATAGTCGCCCTGGCCGGTGCGACGTCCGGCGCGGGAGGGTAATACCGCGAGAAAACGAGCTGCTCGAGGACCTGACGGGGAGCCGTGGGGTGCTGGCCGGTCAGTCGAAGTCGCTGGATGCGCGATACCGGTCGCTGATGCGTCCGAGGACAGCGCGAGCCGCGTCGTCCCACGCAGCGATTCGCTCGATGGCCGCGGTAAGCGTGATTACCGGGGCACGGGTGCCCCAGGCGGTGATGCCCACCCGGACGGTGACGATGACGACGCCTGAGCGATGACGGTTCTCGTACTCGCCACAGAGTTGAACCGTGTTGGATCCGGCACGAGCTGGCCGACCGGGGCAGAGCAATGTCAAGATCGCGTAACGTTGAATCACCGCTACTTACGGCCACCGATATGCAGACGTGACCACATCAACACAGCACCACGATCACCGAAGGCACCAATCAGTGACAGCGCTTACCAAATCTTTCTCTCGAAATCCGCCCAAGCCCTTGCGGCGCATCACCAACCGACTCCATGATCACCGTTTGTGAAGGAAAACCGACGAATTTGGCACATTTTTCTTCACAAACGGTGATCATGGGTACGGTGGTGCACCTCACCCCGGGCATCACCCACACCGAACGAAACGAGCTTCACCGATGAGATGGCCTGCGGGCACTGTCGGCGGTGGAGCGGGCCTTCGGCAAGCGGGAAGCCAAGCTGGAGTGGCTGGGGGGCTGCTGGTGCTACCGGACGTGGGTTGGATCTGGTGTATTCGCCAACCACATTGATCACTGAGTTCGCCGACAAGATCGATCGAGGAATCCAGGTCCCGGTGTCCAGCTCGACCAGCCCCCGCTTGATGATCCGGATGCTGGAGGCTCTTGAGGTCTCCGCTGGGATACGGGCACTGGAGATCGGGACCGGCTACAACGCGGCGTTGCTGTCCCACCGACTGAGTGATCGCAACGTCTGCTCCATCGACATCGACCGGACCTGGTGTCCACTGCGCGTGAGCGGTTGGCCCGGCTCGGCTACCACCCGACTCTGGTGACCGGCGATGGCGCAGCCGGCCTCGCCGAGCGGGAGCTGGGCATCCCGGCCGGCCTGAGTTCGGGCTGACCGCCACACCCACCGAACACTCCGTCTGGCTAACCGACCCCCGAGACGGTCCGCGATGGACACTCCCGACACCGGACGGATCGGAAAAAATCCGGCTCTGATGATCTCGATCCTCCTGAGGAGCAGAAGGAGTCACTCGGATTCACCGTCACCCAAGATCGTCATCGCCGAGCTTGGCTGAATACCCCATACTCCCCCAGAACGCCTGGAGCCTCCCCCGTTCCCGCCGCGACACCATGAGCGCACACTCACCAACATTCGTCGCATGATCCGGGCGCAACCATGATCGTTCAACAACGAGACGCACAGCGCTTGCCCGGCGACAACCCGGAAGGAGATCAGAGTGGCGCCACGGCAGGGCCTGCTCAGCCTCGAAGAGCTCCGAGTGCTGGTCGATGAGCGTCAGGTGGACACGGTGTTGGTCGCCTTGACCGACATGCAGGGCCGCCTGCAGGGCAAGCGCTGCGCCGCCCGGTACTTCCTGGACCACGTGGCCACCCACGCGATCGAGGCGTGCAATTATCTGCTGGCCGTCGACGTGGACATGAATACCGTCGACGGCTACGCAATGTCATCCTGGGACCAGGGATATGGCGACTTCGTCCTTCGGCCCGACCTTACGACGCTGCGCCGGGTGCCCTGGCACGAGGCGACGGCGCTAGTGCTCTGCGACGCCCGGTGGCCCGACGGCGGCCCGGTCGCGGCTTCGCCGCGCCAGATATTGCGCCGGCAAGTGGAGCGCCTGGACGAACGCGGGCTGAGCGCGCAGGTCGGTACCGAGCTGGAGTTCATCGTGTTCGCCGATACCTTCGACGCCGCCTGGCGCAAGGGCTACCGCGACCTGGAACCCGCGAATCACTACAACGTCGATTACTCGATGCTCGGCACCGGGCGCGTCGAACCGCTGCTCCGCGCGATCCGCAACGGTATGGCCGGCGCGGGGATGAACGTCGAATCAGCTAAGGGCGAGTGCAACCGGGGCCAGCACGAGATCACTTTCCGCTATGCCGACGCCCTCACCACCTGTGACAATCACAGCATCTACAAGACCGGTGCCAAAGAGATCGCCGATCAGGCCGGGATGAGCCTGACCTTCATGGCCAAGTACGACCAGCGGGAGGGCAACTCCTGCCACATTCATCTCTCGCTGCGCGGCGAAAGCGGCGAGCCGGTGTTGGCCGGGAACGGACGCCACGGCTTTTCCCCGCTGATGGAACACTTCCTGGCCGGCCAGGTGGCGTGCCTGCGCGAGCTCACCTATCTGCTCGCGCCGAATGTGAATTCCTACAAGCGTTTCGTACCGAGCAGCTTCGCGCCGACCGCGGTGGCCTGGGGGCTGGACAACCGGACCTGCGCGCTGCGGGTGGTCGGGCATGGGCCCTCGCTGCGGGTGGAGACCCGCGTCCCCGGCGGCGACGTCAACCCGTATCTGGCGGTGGCGGCGCTGATCGCGGCGGGGCTGCACGGAATCGAGCGGGAGCTGGCGCTGCCCGCACCCTTCGTCGGCAACGCCTACGATTCGGACTGCTCTCGGGTGCCGAGCACCCTGCGCGATGCCGCCCAGCTGCTGGCGGGGAGTTCGGTCGCGCGTGCCGCATTCGGCACGGACGTCGTCGAGCATTACCGTAACGCCGCCCGGATCGAGCTGGCCGCTTTCGACTCCGCCGTTACCGACTGGGAGCGCCACCATGGCTTCGAACGACTCTGATCCTCACGTCGCGGTGCGCCGCCCCCTGATCGGGCTCACCGCCTACGCCGAACGGGTGCGCTACCTCGCCTGGGACCATGACGCGGCCCTGCTGCCGAGCACCTACCTCGACGCGATAGTCCGCTCCGGGGGCATCCCGGTGCTGCTACCGCCGGTGGAGATCACCACGAACACCCTGGCCACCGCGCTGGACGGCCTGGTGCTCTCGGGTGGGGGGGACGTCGATGCCGCCCAGTACGGCGAGGCGCCGCATCCGGCCAACAGCGGCATGCGTCCCTCGCGGGACACCTTCGAACTGTCCCTGCTCCGTGCCGCGCTGGATCACGACCTGCCGGTACTCGCGGTGTGCCGAGGGGTGCAGGTGCTCAATGTCGCGCTCGGCGGCTCGCTGATCCAGCACCTGCCCGATGTCGTGGGTCACGACGGGCATCGGCCCCGGCTGGGGGTGTTCGGGCCGATCCGGGTGCGGCTGGCCGCCGAGAGCCGGGTCGGACAGATCCTCGGGACCGACGTGAAGGTGACGTGTTCCCATCACCAGGCGCTGGGTCGGGTGGCCGACGGTCTCGACGTCGTCGGGTGGGCCGAGGACGGCACGGTAGAGGCGGTCGAGCGGCCGGGGCACAGTTTCATGCTCGGCGTGCAGTGGCACCCCGAACAGGACAGTGCCGACGATCGGCTGTTCACCGCCCTGGTCACCGCCGCGGGCATCCACGCCGACGGACAGTCACGGTTACAGTGAGCGGCGTGCTGGAGATCAGCGGGGTGTCCAAGCGTTTCGGCGACCGGGTCGCTCTCGACGATCTCGACTTCACCGTGCACGACAGCGAGGTCTTCGGCTTCGTCGGCAGCAACGGGGCCGGCAAGACGACCACCATGCGGATCGTGCTCGGCGTGCTCGACGCCGACGCCGGCACCGTCCGGCTGCGCGGCCGGGACATCGATGCCGAGATGCGGCGCCGGATCGGCTACATGCCCGAGGAACGCGGGCTGTATCCGAAGATGAAGGCAGGCGAACAGCTGGAGTACTTCGCCGAGCTGCATGGCCTGTCCCGCCCGGCGGCCCGGCGAGCGGTGCAGGCGTGGACCGAGCGGCTCGGCGTCGCCGAACGGCTCGATGAGGAGGTGCAGCAGCTCTCGCTGGGCAACCAGCAGCGGGTGCAGCTCGCCGCCGCTCTCGTGCACGATCCGGACGTGTTGGTGCTCGACGAGCCGTTCTCCGGCCTCGACCCGGCGGCCGTCGACGTGATGAGCCGCGTACTGCGGGAGAAGGCCACCGCCGGCGCTCCGGTGATCTTCTCCAGCCACCAGCTGGAGCTGGTCGAGCGGCTGTGCGACCGGGTCGGGATCATCGCGAGCGGGCGGATGGTCGCCGTCGGAGCCGTGGCCGAGCTGCGTCGTCCCGACGACCCCGAGGTGATCGATGTACGGGGACCGACGGATGCGAGCTGGGTCCGGGCCGTTCCTGGCGTCAACGTGCTCGGCCAGAACGGCGACCGGACCAGGATCGCGCTCCTGCCCGGCACCGACGACCAGGCCGTGCTGCACGCCGCGCTGGCCGCAGGTCCGGTCCGGGAGTTCCGCCGCCAGCAGCCCACCCTCGCCGAGCTCTACCGTGACGTGGTCGCCGCCCCCGCCGAGCCCGCGGTGGACGACGCGCCGCTGGTGCACCGATGAGCACCCGACCGGCGTCGACCCGGGTGGTGTGGCTGATCACCCGGAGAGAATTCCTGAACCGGGTCCGGACGCGATCCTTTCTGTACAGCACGCTGGTGTTGTTGCTGGTGCTCGGTGGTTACCTGGCCTACGTCGCCTTCGTGGGCGCGCAGGGCAGCCGGAGCAGTATCGGGCTCCCGTCCGCGGAATCCGCCTTGTCAGCACCGCTGCAGGCCTCGGCGACGGCGCTCGGGCAGCAGCTGGAGATCCGGGAGGTGGACGAGGCATCCGCCGAGCTCCTGGTGCGCGACGGCACCCTCGACGCCGTGCTGCTCGGCGGGCCGGACGGTTACCGCCTCGTGGGTATGCAGACCGTCGACGAGACACTGCACGGACTCGTGCAGGGTGCCCTCACCCAGCAGGCGATCACCGAGGCGCTGAACCAGGCAGGCGTTGATCCGGCCGTCGTCACCGCCCAGGCGCAGGTGAGCGTCGACACGCTGGAGCCGCGCAGCGAGGACTTCGGCGCCCGGCTGGCGATCGGATTGATCAGCGCCGCGTTGCTGTATCTGGCGCTGCTGATCTACGGGAGTTCGGTGGCCCAAGGCGTGCTGGAGGAGAAGACCAGCCGGGTCATCGAGCTGTTGCTGTCCACTGTCAAGCCGTGGCAGGTGATGCTCGGCAAGGTGGCCGGCGTCGGCGCGGCCGGCCTGCTGCAGTTCGCCGTGCTGGCCGCGGTCGGGGTGGTCGGCGCGCGAGTCAGCGGGGCGCTCACCCTGCCGAGCGCGACACCGGTCGCCGTGCTCGCCGGGGTGGTCTGCTTCGTGTTGGGCTTCTTCCTCTACGCCATCCTCTTCGCCGCCGCCGGCTCCCTGGTCAGCCGGACCGAGGAGCTGCAGGCCGTCACCACCCCGATCACGCTGCTGATCGTCATCCCGTTCATCGCCGGGTTCCAGGTGGCCGACAACCCGACCGGCACGCTGGTCACCGTGCTGTCCCTGGTGCCGTTCTTCGCGCCGATCCTCATGCCGATCCTGATCTCACTGGGGGCTGCGGCCGGATGGCAGATCGCCCTCGCCGCCGGGCTGACGGTGGCCACGATCGCGGCGCTGGCCGCTGTCGGCGGCCGGATCTATGGCAACTCGGTGCTGCGTACCGGTGGGCGAGTCCGACTACGCGAGGCACTCAGCCGCCCCGCGTGACCAGAAGGGAACCCTCGGCGATCTCGCCGTTGTTGTCGCGAAGATGCCGTCGACGGCGGCCAGGGTGGCGGTGGTGTAGCCGAGCCGGGTGAGCCCCTGGAGAGAAATGTCAGCGCCTCATGCGAGGGTGACCGGGTGAACCTCTGGACCCACCAAGATCACCCCCATGCGAGCGAGAAGGCGGCGGACGACATCTTCGCTCTCGAACACCGGTTCGATCCTGCCTTCGTCGCCCGACTGGCCTTGCGCGAGAAGCAGGTCCAGCAGAGCTATCGACCGATGATCGGCATCCATAAGTGGTTCGCCCGTCGGCCAGGAACGCTATTCAGAGGGTTGCTCCTAGCCGAATTCGGGAACGGCGAGCTGAGCGAGGACTACTGGCGCCCGCATGACGTTCGCGGCGTGGTCATCGATCCGTTCATGGGTGGCGGAACGACAATCTATGAGGCCCTGCGCCTCGGACTTGACGTTGTCGGGGTTGACGTCAACCCCATGGCGTATTGGCTGGTGCATCAAGGGGTAGAGCACATCGACCTGCTAGCTCTTCGGACGGCCGGAGAGGCCGCGTGGAAGGAATTGCAGCGTGAGGTCGGATACCTCTACGAGACCCAGTGTTGCGAATGCGGCAGCACAGCAGAGGTGAAGTATTTTCTCTGGGTGAAGACATGCGGGTGTCCTTCTTGCGGAGAACGCTTTTCACTGTTTCCCGGCTACCGACTCGCAGAGGCGGTTCGGCATCCCCGCGAAGTGTTCCACTGTCCAACGTGTGAGGCTCTAAGCGAGTTGCCACCACACAGCGCGAAGCGTTGCCGAGAGTGCGAGACGAACTTGAATCGAGGCAACGTGCGGCGAGGAACCGCGACGTGCACTAACTGCGATCATTCATTCAAGTTTGCACCTTACCTCGAGGCGCCGCCGCAGCACCGCCTTGTCGGAATCGAGTACCAGTGCACCAGTTGTTACCCTTCGATCAAAGGGCGGCAATTTAAGACCCCGGACACGGATGACATTGATCGAGTGGCAGCCAGCGAGCGCCTACTCGCGGAACGGCGAAACGACTTTGTGCTCCCACAGGAGGAGATTCCACGTGGCGACGAAACAGATCGCCTGCACAGGTGGGGCTACCGGCGGTATCAGGACATGTTCACCGCCCGTCAGCTACTTGGCCTGGGCATCCTCCGCGGATTGGTTGCCGAGGTTCAGGACGCACGGATTCGGCACGCCCTCGCTACCGTCTTTAGCGACTTCCTTCGTTATCAGAACCTGCTGTGTCGATACGACACCTACGCCCTGAAATGCCAAGACATCTTCAGCGTGCACGGATTCCCCGTTGGGTTGATCGTCTGTGAGAACAACCTCCCTGGCATCCCGCGCGTGGGCTCCGGGTCGTTCATCCACTTTGTGGAGAAGTACCTGAAGGCAAAGCAATACGCACAGCAGCCCTACGAAACTCGGCATGAGGGCCGCCGGAAGATTGTCATCCCTGTCCTGGGCGAGTCCGCCGAGGCAACGTTACGAGAAGCTGAACCCCACGGGATCGGCCGGGAAGCCTTTCTCACTTGCGGCTCCTCGCAGAGCGTCGATCTTCGGCCGCGGTCGCTGGATGCGGTATTCACAGATCCGCCATACTTCGACAATGTCCAGTATGCCGAACTGATGGACTTTTGCTACGTATGGCTTCGAACCCTTGTGGGCGCGGAAGACCGAGCGTTCGAAGCGCCATCAACGCGCACACCGGATGAACTGACAGGTAACATCACACTGGCGCGCGGCTTGCAACACTTTGCCCAAGGGCTTAGTGAGCTGTTTTCGCGGACCGCAGATGCGCTGAAGCATGGCGCGCCACTCGTTTTCACCTATCACCACAACAATCCTGACGCATACATGCCCCTTGTACTGGCATTGCTCGACGCCCAGCTAACCGTGACCACAGTCCTGCCCGCCCCTGGGGAGATGGCGGCGTCACTACATATCGCCGGAACCAAGTCATCCATTCTCGACTCAGTATTCGTTTGCCGAGATCGCGAGTTCGTCGTCAATCATCCTGATGCACCAATCACTACCGGCGATGTGGAGTCACTTGTGGCCGGCGACATTGCAGAAATGTCCAAGGCCGACTACATGTGCACCGCTGGCGACATCCTTTGTCTCCGAGCGGGCCACCTAGCCGCTGCGGCAATCCGAGGCCTTGGAGGTACCTGGGACCAAACACTCCCACTGAAGGAGCGAGTCACGCGCGTGTTGACACACATGGCCACTCTCGTATCGACCGTCGAGCCCACTGAGACCGTAAAGGTCAGGGCAAAGTGACCCAGCCCGACTCGGCACGCCCGTACCAGTTGACCGGCGAAGAACTCGCCGAACACTTGGACGAGATGGTCGCCGCCATATTTTCCGACATCACAAGCCAATTCATGCTTCTTCCTCGAGGGTCAGCGTTTGTGACCTATGTGGACTTTCAGAAGGCATACGAGGCTCTGCGTCTTGCAACGAACGGCTTCGAGAATTTCGATGTTGATACGTGCTGGCGAGCCTTGCATGACAACGCCAGGGCGTTGATCGTCATTCGCACAGTGCTCGGGGTGTCGCCTCCCGAGTGGGAGGAC
>JBOHHD010000354.1:0-2301 GCA_050700515.1 Pseudonocardiaceae bacterium | reverse complement strand
CCCCCAGCTCACCAGCGGGCTCGGGGTGCAACAGGTTGTAGACCCCCGCCGACCCGCAGCACAGGTCGGCCTCGGCGATCTCCATCAACGTCAGCCCGGGAATGGCCCGCAGCAGCTCCCGGGGCTGGGTCCGGATGCCCTGGGCGTGCCCGAGATGACAGGCGTCGTGGTAGGCAATCTTGATCTCCAGGGGGTGGCGGGGCGCGACCGGGCCGAGTTCGACGAGTAATTCGCAGATATCGCGGGTGCGCTCGACGAAAGCCTGCGCACGGGCGGCGTGATCGGGATCGTCGCGCAGCAGGTGCGCGTACTCCTTCATCGCCGAGCCGCAACCGGCGGCGTTGACCACCACATAATCCACCGCGGCCGCGGCGAAACACTCGATCAGCCGCCGGGCGAAGGTGATCGCCTCGGCTTCGCGGCCCAGGTGCTGGGAGAGTGCCCCGCAGCAGCCCTGCCCGCGCGGGATCACCACGTCACAGCCCTCGGCGGCGAGCACCCGCGCAGTGGCGACGTTGACATCGGGGAAGAACGCGTCCTGGACGCAGCCGGTGAGCATCCCGACCACCGCGCGTCGCGGTCCCGCAGCCGGCACCCGCGCCGGCAACTGCTCCCGTCGGGTCAGCGGCGGGGTCAGCGACTCCAGCACCCGTAGCGTCGCAGGCAGTCGCTCCAGCAGCCCGGTCCGGCGTAGCAGCCGACCCAACCCGCTGTGCTGGTACAGCGCCAGTGGGCCACGCAGCGCCCGCAACCGCCTCGGATACGGGAACAAGCGGAAAATCGCCGCGCGGAGCAGCACCTCCCGACGAGGCCGGACGTGGCGGCGTTCGACCTGCGCGCGGGTATCGGCCAGCAAGGGACCGTACTGCACGCCGGAGGGGCAGGCCGTCACGCAGGCCATGCAGCCCAGACAGGCGTCGAAATGCCCGACCATCGACGCCGACAGGGGCTCGCCCTCCAGACCGGTCTTCATCAGGTGGATGCGCCCGCGGGGGGAGTCCATCTCCTCCCCCCACAGCACATAGGTGGGACACGAGGGCAGGCAGAACCCGCAGTGCACACAGTCGGCGATCAACTCGCGCTGCGGCGGATGGTGACCATCGAAGGCGCCGGTTTCGCTCACCTCGCCGGATTCACTCATGTCACAGCCCTCCCACGAACCGACCCGGCGCCAACCGATACCCCGGGTCGAACTGATCCTTGAGCCTGCGCATCAGCGCCAACGCGGGCACCGGTCCCCAGACGTCGAGCCCCGCCTTACGCGCCGGCGACGCGCACCGCAGCACCGCGCTCCCCCCGTGCCGGGCACTGATCCGGCGCAGTTCAGCCAGGTCATCGCTGAGCCGGTCACTGTCGTCCAGACCAGAGACGAGCACTCCGGCTCCCGCCGATCCGCGCAGCGCGCCAGGAGCTGCGGCGAGCACATCGGCCAGTCCGGTGGGCTCGCAGGTAAGCAGCGCCGCGGGTCCCTCTGGCGGATGGGGCGCTCTCCCCCACCACTGCGGTGATATTTCGGTGATCGTGGCCGGGGTTGCGGTGGCCCGGCTGAGCAGGCCCGCGACGTGCTCAGCGCGGGCACCGATGCCCCCGGCGACGCCCTCCAGGGCGATACCCACTGTCACTGGAGCGCCCCGCTCGGACCGCTCCAGCTCCAGGGCTACCGGGTCGTGCTGGGAATTGCGGACCACGGCGATCGCTCTCGCCGCCCGATCGGGATCATCAGTGGTGGCGGTGATCCACCGGCTCGCGTCGGGCAGCGGGTGCAACCGGAACACCGCTTCGGTGATGATCCCGAGCGTACCCAGCGCGCCGGTGTAGAGCTTGGCCAGGTCATACCCCGCGACGTTCTTCACCACGGTCCCCCCGGACTTCGTGACGGTGCCGTCGGCGAGCACTACCGTGATACCGATGATCAGATCGCGCACCGAGCCGTATCGGTACCGCAGCGGCCCCGACGCTGCGGTGGCGATCATGCCGCCGACAGTGCCCCCCATAGTGTTACTGCCGTCCAGCGCCAACCGCTGGCCGTGCGGGGCGAGCGCGCGCTGCAGCTCGGCCAGCACCACGCCGGCCTGAACGGTGACCACCAGGTCGCCCGCAACGTGGGCGAGCACCGAATCCATCCGACTGGTGTCCACGATCAGATCCAGCTCCCGTGGCGGGACGCCCCAGTGCAGCCGGGTACCGGTACCCCGAGCGACCACGTGCAGCCCAAGCGTGGCTGCGGCCCGCAGCACCGCAGCGACTTCCGCGGTACTATCCGGCCGGGCCACCCAATGCGCCGGGACCCCGTCGACGACG
>JBOHHD010000353.1:0-3836 GCA_050700515.1 Pseudonocardiaceae bacterium | reverse complement strand
AATTCGAAATGTCTGACGCACTGAGCTTTGAGTTCGACGGCCAGCACGCGGAGCTGCTGCCTGCTCGTACCGTGCTGAGCATCGGCGTGCTCGGGAACGTTCTCGGAAACGCTGGTGGCGACGGTGGCGCGGCGGGCTCGAGTGGTGACGCCATCTCCCAGAGCGGTGACGCGCAGAACGTCCAGAAGCCTGCTGGTGGCGACGGTGGCGGCGCCCAGGGTGGCGGCATCCTCGGTGGTCTTCTGGGTACCAACGCCTGATTCAGGTGGATCAGTATGTTGATTGACCACGTGACGATTCGTCCGTGAAGGGAGGGGTGGCCACATCAAGGCCACCCCTCCCTTAGACGTGGAGGAAGTGCTGCCGTTGTGGTTACTTGTACCGGATACCTCTGGGGCTCCTCAGTCCTCGGTAATAAGTTTGCGAGTCATGGGGAGAACGTCATCGACACCGAATGCGCAGTGGTACGGCGGTCGCAATGACGAGTGCGGTGAGATGTGGCGAGCCACCGTTGCCTGCCGCGGTCCCGCAGTGGGGGCTCATCCTGGTATCTCTCCTGCTGCTGGCCGCATGCCAGACATCACCTGGAGCGGACGGCGCCTCCGTCGTCGAGAGCACTGATGTTGACGGCATGGGAGGTGGCCACGTCGTGGTGGGCGGACATCCGATTTCCGAACCGGTGACCGGTTCCGGTCGGCTGACGCACAGAAAACTGGATCTCACCGAGGTGACGAATCTCGCCGTGGGAGCCGGTTTCGTGGTTCGTGTACGGATCGGGGAATCGGCGCAGGCGACGGTGTGGCTGGACGACAACCTCACCGATCTCGTCGATGCGACGGTGACCGGTAACCGGTTACACCTGGGGCTCAAGCCCCAGCGCCACGTCCGCAACGCCACCCTGTCCGCCGAGGTCACCGTGCGCGACCTGGATCAGCTCACCACCAGTGGCGCCGGCCACGTGACGCTCGCTACCGATTTCGCCGGCGATGCGCTCGGCATCGAAGCCGGCGGAGCCAGCCACGTCACCGGTCGGCTGGAGGTGGCGGAGCTCGCGGTCTCGGCGTCCGGGACCAGCACATTCGCCTTGTCCGGACACGTCGGTCACCTCGACCTGGAGGCGTCGGACGCCAGCGGGTTACAACTGTCCCGGTTGGCCGTCCAGCACCTGGACGGCGTGCTCTTCGGTGCCAGCTGCGCCACCGTGGCGGTCAGCGACACGCTCGCGGCACGCACCTCTGGGGCGTCTGCGCTGCGCTACAGCGGCGCGCCGCGCATCACCCGTGAGCAGTCCACCGGGGCCTCGTCGATCGCCCTGGAGGGGTCGCACGGTGACCGCTGCGGTGCCTAGCGCCAATTATGATCAAGATGGGCGTCCTTTGGTACTGCTATTTCGGGCAGCTCCCGGGCGGTTCGGCTTGACCACATCGGAAGTACTGCCCCATAACGGTGAAATGAGCTGTTTGTGAAGTCGATCGGGGGAGATGTCGCCTTGCCTGCGTAGTCGTCGACCCTCTAGCATTCGAAGGCGCAGGAGTACCGGTACATTCGAAGGGTGGTGTGCAGGTCGGCTGAGCTGGTCTGATGCGCTGGTTGTGACCTGCAATGGTCACTAGCGCGCATGCAGTGTATGCCGAATTGACCTGCCCCGGACATCGGTTTCGCTGTCCGGAATTCTTGATGTAGCGGGCACGGTTTTCATTGACGCCCGAGGTGAAATTTCTGTCATTCATTATTGCCATGCGGGGAGCGGTTAATGCGTCACAAGGAGCAAGCGTCCATGGGCGGTTTGCGTCGCGCCATCAGCTCTGTTCCGGACGAGCGTGAGGTACCGAAGGCTTCGGTGGGATCGGTGTTGGACAAAGACTCCTGGACCCTGGCGGGGCGTGACGCCGAGCTGGAGTTCATCGCTGAGCGCATCGCTGAGTCACGGTGCGTGGTCGTCGCGGGGCCCCCGGGTGTCGGGAGAACCCGGCTTGCTCGGGAGGCGCTGGTGGCCGCCGGGCGCAGTGGATGCCCGACGCGGTGGGTGGGCGCGACGAGTGTGGCCGCCACGATTCCGCTGGGAGCGTTCGCTCATCTCATTCCTGCCGTCGAGGCGCCGTCGGATCCGCTGGGGTTGCTGCAGCGCGCCAGCTGTGCCATCGCCGAAGGCAGTGAGCAGGGGCTGGTCATCGGGATCGACGATGCGCACGTACTCGACGAGCTGTCGGTGACGCTCGTGCACCAGCTCGCGCTCACCGGCGCGGTCAGCATCGTGCTCACCGTGCGGACCGGCGAACCGGTGCCCGACTCGGTGGTGACCCTGTGGAAGGACGGGTTGGCCGACCGTCTGGAGCTGCAGCCGTTACCGCGAGCCGAGATGGACCGGCTGGTGGCCGGGGTGCTGGACGGGGTCGTGGACAGCCGGACGGGCGAGCGGCTGTGGCGCGTCAGTCGTGGTAACACACTCTTCCTTCGGGAGCTCGTCGAAGGTGGCTACCAGAACGGCGCCCTGCAGCTGCGTGACGGTGTGTGGCGCTGGGAGGGCAGCATGGATCCGACGCCGCGCCTGCACGAGATCGTCGCCGCCAAGCTGGGCGGGCTCGATGCCGATGAGCGCGCCGCCCTGGAGCTGCTCGCGACCGGTGAGCCGCTGGGTTTGGGGCGTCTCGCGGGTCTGACCAACCCTGGTGTCGTCGCCGCCCTGGAGCGCAGCGGCCTGGTGATTGTCGAAAACAGCGGGTGGCGCGCGCAGGCGTGGTTGGCCCACCCCGTCTACGGCGCGGTGGTGCGTGATCAGTTGCCCGAAGCCGATGCCTGCCAACTTCGGCGCCGGCTCGCCCACGCCTATCTGCCGTGGCAGCGCCACGACGACCTGCTGCGCGCCGGCACGCTGCTGCTCGACAGCGACGAACCCAGTACGGACGCCGACCTGCTCGCCGACGCCGCCGTGCGGGCCTGCATAGCGCTCGATCACGATCTCGCCGTCCGGATGGCACGGGCCGCCGTCGATGGCGCCAGCGGAGTGCAGGCGCGGCTGGCACTGCAGGAGGCGCTGCGCTGGCAGGGCAAGCCCGACGAGGCCGAGCAGGTGGCGGTGACCGCCGAGCCGTTGGTCACCGAGGTGCGCGATCGCTACCGCCTCGTCGTCGTGCGGGCGCTCAATCTCTTCTTCGGCAAGGGCCGACTCCCCGCGGCGGAGGCGATGCTGCGCGAGGCGGCAGCCGGCGCCGAGCCGCAGACAGCCGCCAGTCTGCGGGCGATAGGGGGCGTACTCGCGTTCTTCGCCGGACGACCACAGGAGGCGGCCGACCTCGACCGGGATATCCCTACCTCGACCGGGAGCGCGCAGATCTGGGCGGCCGGCGCGGCCGGGATGGGGCTGGCCGCCTGCGACCAGGTCACCGATGCACTGGCTGCCATCGCGGTGGGCAGAGCGGTGCTGGAGGACTGCCCGCTGAGCGCGCATCCGACCGAGCCGGAGATGGGGCTGGCCCGGTTGGTCCTCGCGCACGCCGAGACGTCGGCATTGCTGGTCGCCGGGCGGATCCGGGATGCCGAGATCCGGGCCACCGAGCTCCATACGTGGTGCATGTCCCAACCGGCGTGGGCGGGGGACGGGGTCGCCGCGGCCAACCTCGGGTGGTCGGCTCTGGCGGCCGGACGTCCACGTACCGCCGTCCGCTGGCTGTCCGAAGCCGCGGCCGGCCTCGGCCGGCGCGATCCGGGTGGTTACCTGCAGCTCTGCGCCGCGCTGCTGGCCCAAGCACATGCCCTGCTCGGTGATGGCGAGGCGGCTCGACAGGTCCTCGACGGCACCGCACCACCGCACCTCGGGCCGCATCACCCGTCACACC
>JBOHHD010000352.1:0-7473 GCA_050700515.1 Pseudonocardiaceae bacterium | reverse complement strand
GACCCGGGTCGGGTAGCGGCGCTGGAGTGCGCGGCGGCGTTGGCCGGGGCCCGGCTCGCCGGCGTGGACGCGGGCGTGCTGAGGGCCTGCGGACTTCCCGCGACCGATGCCGTCGAGGTGCTGGCCCGCGCGGTGGACCAGGTGGGCAGCGCACTGCACCCGTCCGCGTTGGCACGGATGCACCGGGCGCTGCCGGAGCTGGTCGACGCGGCGGCCGAGGCGAACATCCACGGCACGGCGGCGGCGTTCGTCGAAACCCCGGCGTTCGTCGAGGCCCCCGCGTTCGTCGAAACCCCGGCGTTCGTGGAAGCACTGTGCCGTCAACCACGGGCGGGGGCGACCGCACCCGGTCGGCCACGGCTGATCGTCGAGCCGCCGGAGAACCACGGCGAGCACTGCTGGGCCGTGGCCGTGTACGGGACGCTGCTGGCCGAGGACCTGGGTGCCGACCCGGGCGAGGTGTTCCTGCTCGGCCTGGCCCACCACCTGCACAACGCGACGCTGCCCGACGCCGGATTCGCCGGAGACGTCCTGCTCGGTACGCACGTCGACGCCCTCGTGCCTCGGCTCACCGAACACGTGCTGGCGACCCTGCCGGTGCCGCTGGCCATCCGGATCCGGGCGCTGCTGGAACTGCGCGCCGACGCGACGACGTCGACGGGGCGGGCGTTTCACGCCGCGGACGTGCTGGACCGGGTGCTGCAGGTGCATCACCACGCCCGCGCGGCCGGCTTCACCACCGATCAGGCACTGGTCGATCTGGAGCTGGTGCATGCCGGGCCGGTGAAGGACTACCAGGACGCGGTGCTCGCGGCGGCCGGACTGTGACGGCGCGCAACGGTGATCGGCGCACGGCTGCCTCGGTGCCCCTCGGCCGGAGGCCCATCGGCTGGGGCATCGTCGGCTGTGGCTGGGTGGCGCGTGACCATGTGCTCCCCGGGCTGCTCGCCCTCCCCGACGCCCGGTTGGTCGGCGCCTGTGACCTGGACCCCCGCGCCGCACACCGGGTAGCCGCCGGTGGCTTGGCCACCGACGACCTCGACGCCCTCCTCGACCGGCCGGACCTGCAGGCGGTCTACGTCGCGACGCCCAACCACATGCACGCCACCGTGGTGGCCGCCGTGGCCGCGCGCGGAATCCCGGTGCTGTGCGAGAAGCCGCTGGCCGCCGACGTCATCGATGCCCGCGCGCTGGTCACCGCAGTGGGCGACGGCCTGGCCGGGGCGGCGTTCGACCAACGATTCCACCCGGCGCACCGGCGCATCGCCGAGCTCGTCGCGGCCGGGGAACTCGGCACTGTCACGGCCGTGCGCATCGTCTACGGCTGCTGGCTGCCACCGGACTGGAGCCCCATGCCCAGGACCGACGTGGCCGACGCCGACGCGGCCGACGCCGACGCGGCGGATATCGACACCGGTGGCGGTGCCTATGACAACTGGCGGGTCGACCGGGCCCGGGCCGGTGGGGGTGCGCTCATCGACCTCGCGCCGCACAGCGTCGACCTGGTCGGCGCGCTGCTCGAAGACGATCTGGAGCAACTCCGCGTGCTCATCCAGCGACGGGTACACGACTACCCGGTTGAGGACGGCGCGGTGCTGGCCGGGCGCACCGGTGGCGGGGTGCTCTACGGCGCGCACGTCTCGTACAACACCGCCGATCCGCTGCCGCGGCGGCGCCTGGAGGTCGTCGGCACCAGGGCGCAGCTCATCGCGGAGAACACGATGGGCCAGACCGCCGGCGGCACGCTCACCCACCTCGACGCGCGCACCGGCGCCACAACCGCCGTGGGTTTCGACACCGCCACCAGCCCGTTCACCGCGCAGCTCGCCGCCTTCGGCGCCGCCGTGGCGGGCACGGGAGCCTGGCGCTGGTCCCTCGACCGTGACCTATACCTGCACGAACTGTTGCTCGCCGCGCTGAAGGAGAGCTGATCGTGGCACTACGTCCGTACTCCTGTGCCCACTGCGGGCACTGGCAACGGTGGTTCGCCCCGCCACCATCGTGTCCGGTCTGCACCGACGTGCGCAACGACCTGCCCGAGGAGGGCTGGCACTTCGCGACCGACGTCGAGCTCGCCGCAGGTCGTCAGGCCCACTGGGTCGAGGTCGCCCCCGGGGTCACCGGCTTCTGGTGCGAGCCGCAGATCGGGTTGGGCACCACCGGTTGGGTGATCGAGACCGATGCCGGACCGGTCGGCTGGGAGGCCGCCGGCTACTACCCACCGGAGGCGCTCACCGAACTGCGCCGCCGCGGCGGGCTCGTCGCGCTGGGCGCGAGCCACGTGCACGGTTACGGCGCGCTGTGGCAGTTGCAGGACGAGCTGGCCCCGCCGGTACTCGCGATCGGCGTCGACGACCTGTCATGGACCAAGGCCTTTCGCGTCACCTGGCCCACCGACGACCGACACGAACTCGCGCCCGGGCTGGTGATGCACCGCAGCGGCGGGCACTTCCCCGGGCACACCGTGTTGCACGACGAGCGCCGCGGCATCCTGTTCGCCGGTGACCTGATCAAGGTGGAGCTGGCGGGCGCGACGCCGGTCGGACTGTCCTGCCACAAGGCATTCCCGGCGCAGATCCCCCTCTCTCACGCCGAGATCCGCCAGGCCCGCGCCCTGGTGGAGCAGCTGGATTTCGACGCCGTCGCCACGCCGTTCGAGTACGCGGCCCCGGTGTCGACCAAACAGGTGCTGGCGCTGTTCGACCACCAGCTGGCGGGCCAACCGAGCGCCGGTCCGATCCCGCTGGACGGTCGGCCCGGGAGCGCGCCCACCGCGGGTCGGCACACTCGGCCTGCCGAGGTCGCCAACGCCTTGCTCGGCGTCGAGAACCGGTTGCGGGCCGCGTTGCCGCCCGGCGAGTACGGCGGCTTCGACATCTCCGCTATCGACCGGTTGGGGGTGCCGGTCTTCGCCCTCGACTACGTCGGCGCGGGCACCCCGCCCAGCGGCGGCATCGGCTACGGATACACCATCGAGCAGGCCCGGGTCGGCGCGTACGGCGAGCTCGTGGAGGCACTGCTGCTGCACGGGCACCTCCAGACGCTCTCCCCGCGCCGTGCCTCCCATGCCGAGCTGCGCCGGGCGGTCGGCAGCGCGGGCGTCGTCGACCCACGGGCGCTCGTGCTCCGGGCCGGCACCGTCGTGGACGATGCTCAGCCCCGCGACTGGCTGCCCGCGCTGCGCTGGCGCACCGGCGAGACCGTGCTGGTACCGGCCGAATTCTGTGGTTCCTGCCCGGCGCACCTGCCGCACCAGGACCCGGGTGAGCGACTCATCACCATGATCACCAACGGGGACGGCGCGGGTGACACGGTGCACCGGGCGCTCGCCCATGGACTGCTGGAGCTGCTGCAGCGCGACGGCAACGGCACCACCTTCCGCGCTCTGGACCGGGGCGTGGTCCTGGATCTCGACGACGTCGGTGACCCGGTGACCCGTGCTGTGCTCGACCTGATGCGCGCGGCCGGGATCGAGGTGCTGGCCAAGCTGGCCTCGACCCAGTTCGGAATGGCTGACGTGTACGTGGTCGGGATCGACACCGATCCGGCCACCGAACCGCTCGCCGTCACCGCCTGCGGTGAGGCGGTGCATCCGGACCGGGAAGTCGCCCTGCGCAAGGCGTTGCTGGAGTACGCCTCGTCCCGGTCGCGCAAGGTGTTCATGCACGGGCCGCTGGATCAGTTGCGCCCGCTGGCGTCGGAGGCCTACTGGGCCCGCGCGCTCGCCCTGCCGGTGCCGTCCCAGGAACCGCGGACGCTGGAGGCCATGCGGGACTGGGCCCGGCGCACCCCGGCCGAGCTGCTCGCGCTGCTGGAACCGACGGTGTTGGCGCGGCGGTCGAGCGTGGCGTTCTCCGCGCTGCCCACGGTTGCCCCGGGATCCCTGGACGACCCCGCCGCACTGCTTGCCGAGTTGCTGACCCGCCTTGCCGACTTCGACGTGCTGGCCGTGCTCGCCCCCGGCGGCGGGGCGGCGGCGGCGAAGGTGATCGTGCCCGGTCTGGAGGTCGAGACCATGTCCTACGGGCGGATCGGGACTCGTGGGGTGGCCAAGCTGATGGAGCACCGGCCCGATCTGGCCGGACTGGGCGCACCACCGCGCGAGGGGGCGGCACCGGTGGTGCTCACCGCCGAGGGCCGCGACCGGCTCGGCGGTGACGCCTGGCTGGACCTGGTGGCCGTGGCCCGCACGGTGGGGCCGCTCTACCCGCTCTACCGCGAGCCCGACCGGCACGCCCTGGCGCGCCTGGGGGCCACCTCATGACGCTGCGGTTCGCCTACAACACCAACGGCCTGACCAGCCACCGTCTCGACGATGCCCTCGCCCTGCTCGCCGACTGCGGCTATGACGGTGTCGCGCTCACCCTCGACGTCGCCCACCACGATCCGTTCGCCCCGAAGCTGGCCACCCGCACCGCGACCCTCGCGCGACGACTCGACGCACTGGGGCTGGCCAGCGTCATCGAGACCGGGGCGCGGTTCCTGCTCGATCCGCGCCGCAAGCACCAGCCGACCCTCGTCACCGCCGACCCCGCCGGCCGGGCGCGGCGCGGTGCGTTCCTGCGCACCTGCGTCGATGTCGCGGCCGATCTCGGCAGCGAGGCCATGTCGTTCTGGGCGGGTGTCCCGGCCACCGGACTCGACCGCGGGGAGTGCTGGCGTTGGCTCGTCGACGGCGTCGCGGGTGTCGTCGACTACGCCACCCCCCGCGGCGTGCGCTGCGCGTTCGAGCCCGAACCCGGGATGCTCGTGGACGACTGCGACGACTGGCGGCGCCTGGCCGAGGCCGTCCCGGGTCTCACGCTGGCGCTGGACACCGGGCACTGCATCGTGTCCGGGCGCTACGAGCCCGCCGACGCGGTGCGCGCGTTCGCCCCTCGACTGGGCGCGTGCGCGGTGGAGGACATGCCCCGGGGCCGCCACGAGCACCGCGCGCCGGGCGAGGGCGACATGGACCTGCCCGCGGTGCTCGGGGCGCTGGCCGAGGTCGGGTACCCCTGGCTGGTCAGCCTGGAGCTCTCGCGCGACTCCCACCGCGCCGATGTGCTCGTCCCCGCCGCGCTCGCCGCGCTGCGGGAAGCCGAGCGGCGGGGCAGGGCAGCGGCATGAGGATCTGCTTCGTCTCCCGCCGTTACTGGCCGGCGGTGTCCGGGATGAGCGCCTACGCCGAGAACCTGCTGCGCCACCTGGTGCGTGCCCAGCACGAGGTGACGCTGGTGTCGCAGTACCGCGGCGACGAGGCCGGCCGCGCGGTGTACGGCGGCGGACCACCCCCGCCCGAGCGGGTGCCCGCCGGTGTCGAGGTCCATGCGCTGGAGGCGCTCGGCGAGCAGGCCGTGGGCCGTGGGGAGCCCGCCGACGTCGAGGCCGTCGTCGACACGATGACGCGCACCATCCTCGACCTGCACCAGCGCCGGCCCTTCGACGTCCTGCACGCGCAGTACGCCTATCCCAACGGGTTGGCCGCGTTGCGGGCCGCGCAGGCGGCCGGGCTGCCCGCGGTGGTGTCGGTGCAGGGCGGTGACGGGCACTGGGTCGGCACCTGCTGCGCGACCCACCGCGACCTGCTCCGTGCCGTGTTCGCCTCCGCTCCCGCACTGCTGATCGGTTCGCCGTCGTTCGCGGCCGAGGTCGCCGAGCGGCACGGGATCGATCCCCACCGGTTCACCCTTGTGCCCGGTGCCACCGACGCGCAGCGGTTCGCGCCCCGCGAGCTGGCCGAGGTGGCACAGATCGGTGATCCGGCGACGCTGCTCTACCACGGCCGCGTCGACGTCCGCAAAGGCGTACTCGACCTGCTGGCCGCGCTCACGCTGCTGCTCGCCGACGGTGTGCGCGTGCGGCTGCTGATCTCGGGGATCGGGCCGGACAGCGGCCTGGTCGCCGATCGGGTACGCGAGCTGGGGCTCGGCGAGCACGTCGAGCCGCTCGGCGCGGTGCCCTACGAGCGGGCCCACGAGGTGTACCGGCGCGGCGAGGTGTTCGTCAGCCCCACCTACGCCGAGGGGTTCTCCAATACGATCCTGGAGGCGATGGCCAGCGGGTTGCCGGTGGTATCCACCGACGTGGTCGGGGTGCGCGACTGCGTGCGGCCCGACGACAACGGGGTACTCGTCCCCCCCGCCGACCCGTCCGCGCTGGCCGCTGGGATCCGTCGGGTGCTCGTCGATGACAAGTTGCGACGGCGGATCACCGCGCGAGCCCACAGCGACGTGCACCAGCAGTGGTCCTGGCCGGTGGTGGCCGGGCAGATCACCGCGATCTACGGCGAGCTGGCCGCCGACGTCGCCGAGATTCCCGACGTGCCGATCGACCCCTCCTGCCGCTTCCGTACCTCCCCCCACCTGCTGTGATCGCCTCCGGCACCCGTGAGTGCAAACCGTCGTCCGGACAACCGTTCTCACTCACGGGCCACGCAGTGGCCGTCTCACCGCACCTCGATGACGCCGTGTTCTCGGCGGGCGGGACGATCGCGGCCCTCGTCACGGCCGGATGGAGCATCCGGATCGTCACCTGCTTCACCGCATCCGTGGCTCATCCCTCGCCGTTCGCCCTGTCCACCCAGCTCGACAAGGGACTGTCCGGCGATGTCGACTACATGGCCCTGCGCCGCAACGAGGACGCCGCCGCGTGCGCCGTGCTCGGTGCGCAGCCGTTGCACCTGCCGCTGCCCGAAGCGCCGCACCGCGGCTACACCAGCGCCCCCTACCTCTTCGCCGGGGTCCGCCCCGACGACGACATCGGACCCGTCCTGCACAAGTCTCTGCGACCGCTGCTCGCCGACGTCGACCTCGTGCTCGCCCCGCAAGCCATCGGCGATCACGCCGACCATCGCATCGTCGCCGAGGTGGTGGCCGCGCTGGCGCCGCAGGCCCTGTGGTGGCGCGACGCCCCGTATGTGCTGCGCCAACCGGACGCCATGCCGTGGACAGCGGTGCCGATCGGCTGGGAGCAGGTCGTGGACATCGGCCCGCACCTGGAGACGAAGATCATGGCAGCCCGCTGTTACCGCACGCAGCTCGATTTCCAGTTCGGCAGCCCGGAACGCGTCGAACCGCAACTGCGGGAGCTGGCCGCCGCTGAGGCGGCCCGGATGGGCGCAGCCACGCCCTGCGAGGCGCTCACCGGGAGTGGTCGATCCCTCGCGTCGCTGGGGGTGCGCTGCCCCGCTGTCTCGAACCCGATGGGCAGGAAGGCGGTGCGCCCATGAGATGGCTGCTCACCGGCGGTGCCGGTTACATCGGCTCCCATGTGGCCCACGCGTTGCGTGCCACCGGTCGACAGGTGATCGTCCTCGATGACCTCTCCACCGGGCGCGCACAGCGCCTGAGTCCGGACATCCCGCTGGTGACGGCCTCGGTCCTGGACCGCGCGACCGTGACCGACCTGCTCGTCGACTACCGGATCGAGGGCGTCATTCATCTCGCGGCCAAGAAATCGGTCAGCGAGTCGGTGGCCAACCCTGGCTACTAC
>JBOHHD010000351.1:0-6766 GCA_050700515.1 Pseudonocardiaceae bacterium | reverse complement strand
CCGCGGCGTTGCGCAACCGCTCCCAGTCCACCGGGTTCGGCTCCACTGAGGGAATGAATTCCATAACCGACGGTGCCCCTTTCGCTGCGGATGGTGAATCGAGTCGATAGGTTCAGGCGGTGCAGATGGTGCGGTCCCGGGCGATCGCGATTCTGATCGCCACGCTCGGCGGGCTGGCCCTGCTCGATGCGGCACCGGGCAACGCCGAAACACCCAGCATCCCGACACCACCGGCACCGGCTCCGAGCACACCGGACACGTCGGGATGTCCCAATCGGGTCAGCGCTCCTCCCGTGGTTGACCTGTCGGAGGTCCCGGTCCCCGGTGCGCCGGTCCCGTCACCCCTCCCCCTTCCCGAGCGCCCGGTCGGTGGGGAACGGCTGGGCGAATGCGGGCTGGTGGTGCCCGACGGCGCGCCTGCGCCCCCGGCAGGCATCAGCGCCGCGTCCTGGATACTCGCCGACGCAGGGACCGGCGAGGTACTCGCCGCCAAAGATCCGCACGCCCGGCACCGTCCCGCTTCGACGATCAAACTCCTGACCGCGCTGCTGGTGACCAATCGGCTGTCCCCCGATCGGGTCGTGCTCGCCACCAAGGCCGATGCCAACCAGGAAGGCAGCAAGGCGGGCATCGGCCCGGGGGGCTCGTACACGGTCCGGCAGCTGCTCGCCGGTCTGCTACTGGTCTCGGGCAATGACGCCGCGCATGCCCTGGCCGGGCAACTGGGAGGCGTGCCCGCAGCCGTCGCCCAGCTCAACGAGCTGGCCGCCGAGCTGGGCGCGCACGACACCTACGCCGCCACCCCGTCCGGATTGGACGGTCCGGGGATGAGCACCTCGGCCTATGACCTGGCATTGGTGTTCGGGCACGTGCTGGCCCGCCCGCTGCTCGCCGAACTGGTGAGCACGGCGCAAGTGGACTTTCCCGGTTTCGGCGACCGACCCGGATTCGTGATCAGCAATGACAACAGGCTGCTCGGGAACTACGACGGTGCGCTGGGCGGCAAGACCGGGTTCACCGACGACGCCCGGCACACCTACGTCGGCGCCGCGGTGCGGAATGGGCGGGTTCTGATCGTGGTGTTGTTGCGTGGCGAGCAGCGGCCGCTGCCGCTGTGGGGCCAGGCCGCGCAGCTGCTGGATTATGGTTTCACCCTGCCCCGTGGGCAGGCGGTCGGGCAGCTGGTCACCGGACCACAGCCCACCGAAACTCAGCCCACCGTGACCCCGACAAGCCGGAGCACCGCGGCCACTCCGTCGTGGCCCGGTGGTAATGACGGCACCGCCTCACTGGGCGGATCCCCCGAAACCAACGGATACCCCGAAACCAACTCGGCCGGCGGGATCGTTACGGGGCTAGTGTGGCTGGCGCTGGCAATCTGCGCACTGGCCCTTCTGGGTTCGGCCATCATGTACCAACGCTCCCGAGGTGGCAATGAATGACGATCAGCGACTTTCCCGTAGTGGCGCTGGTGTGCTCCCATGGCGGGCTTGATGCGTTGATTCACGTGCTCTCGCCGCTGCACATCGATTTTCCCGCCGCCGTGATGGTGTTGCAGCACCACAACCCTCAAGCGGAAAGCGCGCTGGCCGAGATCCTCGCCAGGAGCACGGCAATGCCGGTCAGCTGGGCCCGCGACGGTGCCGTGTTGTTGCCGGGTCACATCGTCGTGGCGCCGCCGGGCAGCCACACCCTGGTGACCAGGGACCGGACCACTACGCTGATCCCCTCCGGGGAGCGCCCGCCGTACCGTCCCTCGGCTGATCTGCTGCTGACCAGTCTCGCTCTCTCGCTGGGTGCGCAGGCCACCGCCGTAGTTACTGACCGGCTATGGGGTGGACGGAGCGACCGGCGCGACCGCGATCCACCATTTCGGTGGCCAGGTCATCGCCAGCGACGCCGCAACCTCCACTGCCTTCGCCATGCCGGAAGCCACGATCACCCGCGACAACGCCATCGACCACGTGCTGGCGGTCAATGACATCGCCAAGCTGCTGGTGAACTTGACAGTCCAGTAGTTGGCGAAAAAAGGTGGCCCGGGGAGCAGATCTCCCCACCTCATCCGGACCGGCGGAGCGGGTCTGGATTGCTGCCGTCGAGATAGGCCCTGGCCTGGAGGGTGAACAGCTCGGCGTACCCGCCGCCGAGGGCCATCAGCTCGTCGTGGGTGCCCTGCTCGGTGATCCGCCCGTGATCCAGGACGATGATCTGGTCGGCATGGCGGATGTTGGCCAGCCGGTGGGTGACCAGCACCGTAGTACGGGTAGGTCCCTGGTCCCCGCCCCCGTCACCGCCCCCGCCCGGCGCACTGCTCGCGCGGCTCAGCGATTGCAGGGACCGGAACACCGCGTGCTCGGCTCGGGCGTCCATCGCGGCGGTGGGTTCATCGGCGACGAGCAGGGGGGCGTCCCGATACAGGCCGCGGGCGACGCTGATCCGCTGCCATTGCCCGCCGGAGAGGTCACAGCCGTTCTGGAACTGGCGCGAGAGCACGCTGTCCCAACCGCGCGGGAGATCGGCGACGACGGCGTCGGCCCCGGACTCGGCCGCGACCGCGGTGAGCAGCCGGCGATCCGGGTCGGCGCGCTCCAGCCGGCCGATGCGGATGTTGTTCTCGACGGTCATCGGCCACTCGGCGGGGTTCTGCAGGACCAGCGCGACCTGGGAGTGCAGCTCACCCTGGTCGACCTGGGCGATGTCCACCCCGTCCCAGCGCACCCGGCCCTCGTCGGGCAGGTAGAGCCCGGTGATCACCTTGGCCAGGGTGGACTTGCCCGACCCGTTCTCCCCCACCAGGGCGACGACCTGTCCCCGGCGGATCGTCAAGCTGACCCGGTCCAGGGCCGGCTCGTCCTTGCCCGGGTAGCTGAAGGAGACCTCATGCAGCTCGATGAGTTCTGGATCAAGCGGGAGCCGGGCCACGGCGGGGGCCCGATGGCGGTTCCGAGATTGCGCCAGGCAGCTGGTCAGCAGGTCGAGGTAGAGGCTGTGCTCGTAGAGCCGGTTGGCGGCGTATACCGTGGTGGACGCCGCTGAGCTGGCAGTCCGCATCGCCACCGCCGCCGCGCCCGCCAAGGCCAACGCCATCGTCCCGGTGTAGAGCAGCACACCGAGCACGCCGTAGGCCAGCGCGGTGCCCACCCCGGCCAGGCTCCGGCCGATCAACCGGATCGCGGTCTTGTGGTGCTCGACCCGGACGGCCTCCGCGGTGAGCTGGGCCCCGATCCGACGGTGCTCGCCGAGCAGGGTGTGCTGGGTGGTGAAGGCGCGGACCTCGGCCGCCTGGGACCGGCTGGTGATCATGTCGCCGGTGATCCCCAGCCGGCGCATGCGCGAGACCATCCGGACGAACGACTCGTAGGACAGCATCGCGGCCCGCACGCTGGCCCAGCCGTTGGGCACCGCGGCCAGCAGCACCACGGGCGCCAGCACGGGGTTGAGCAGGCCCGCGGTGACGATCGCGGCGGCGAGCGAGATCATCGAGCTGAGCAGGTTCCCGGCGTCGCTCACCCCTTGGCGGACACTCATGACTCCCTGCGCCGACGCCCGGCGCACCAGCTCCACGAAATCCGCATCGTCGAACGCGACCAGCTCCACCCCGATCACCGCGGCGTGCAGTTCGTCCTGGACGCGCAGCTCCACCCGGGGGGCCAGCACGGCGTGCACCGCGCCGACCGTGGCGTCCAGCAGGCCGCCCGCCGCGTAGGAGGCCATCACCAAGAGGAGCGCGGGCAGGGCCGCCACCACCCGCTGCGGCGTCGGCCCCTGCTCCAGCAGCTGGGTGAACACGGTCGCGGTGGCCAGCAGACCGAACGCGGTGACGCAGCCGGAGGCCAGCTCGACCCCGGCCGCCAGCAACGTCAGCCGCGGCGAGGTCTGCCAGGACAGCCGGACCAGCATGCCCATCGCGCCCGGAGCCGCCCGCAGCATCGAACCGATGCCGGCGTCGGCGATCGTCTCCCCCACCTTCGCCCAGGACGGGGTCTTGACATCGTCGACGCCGATCAGCGTCGGCTCGCCCGAGTCCGGTGCGCCATGATCTGGTGAACCCGGGCCCGGGGCTCGCCTCAACTTCATGGTGGCCTCCCCGACTCCATCCCCCGCCGAGGCAGCATGCCACGCTCAGCACTCGGCTGATCCCGTGCGCCGCGCTGGATGATCTGCGGCCTATATCGTCAGTTGGCTTTACTCACGATCATGAGTAATTTTACTCACGATCATGAGTAAATTGTCCGCATGATCCTTCCGGAGTTGCGTCACTCGCTGTTTGAGCTGCTGATGGAGAGTGTCCAACGCATCCGGGTGTTCATCCAGGTACTCGCCGGGCCACGGCAAGTGGAAGGAAGTCGACTACGTGGTCCGCTCCGGTCGCTCCCTGGCGGCCCTCGCGGTGAAGGCCGGTGCTCGCCTGGAGAAACTCTCCGGGCTGGCCGCGTTCGCCGATGCATCTCACCCCGACCGAACTCTCGTCGTCGGTGAGAACGGCATCCCGCCGGCCGACTTCCTCGCCAAACCAGTCGAATCATGGCTCTGCACCAGCGACTCAGCGGGGACGGCTCAGCGTGCGCACCTCGTCGCCCAGCTCGCGTACGGCCGCTACGGTCGGCCAGCCCTCCCGGAGGCGGGCGTACACCGTGCGCACCGAAGCCGAGAGCTGGGTGGAACGGGTCGCCCGGCACACGGTCAACGTGCGCCTGGCCGCCTCGACGGCCCGTTCCGGTTCGCTGGCGTCGGCGTACGCCTCGGCAGCGGAAATAGTGAAGTCCGCGGCCCATTCGGAATAGCGCTCGGTATCGGGCAGCTGGTCGACGCCGCTGGTCAGCTCGGCGGCTGCCCGGGCGGCATAGCGGCTGCCAGGCACCATGTGCGAAGTTAACCCGCGCTGCATCGTGAAGAATGCGGCCCCGTGCCAATACACACTGTTAGGTGCGTCAGCCTGTTGTGTCATGGCGGTGCCTGTGAGCTCGGTGGCTCGCCCTAACGCGCGGTCCATCTCCACGATGTCACCGATCATGGCCCAACCTCGCGCATGCTGATAGGCAGTGAAGACGTGTTGGGTGACCGATACCCGCTCGTCACGTCCGGCGGCGCGAGACAATGCGATCACCTCATGGGCGTCACGGCGAATCCACGCCAGAGTTTCCTTGTAAGACAGGGCCTGGGAAATCAGGTTCGGGTCGTCGAGTTCGACGCCGATCGCCAAGGCCGCGTCGAGCTCGACACTCCCCTGTTCGTGATTCCCGGTCGAGGTGAGCAGCCAGCCGAGGTACTGGTGCAGCTCGCCGGTGAGTGCGCCGATCCGGTTTCGGACCGGGAGACGGGCATCGGCGAAGAAGCCGCGGGCCAGGGCAAGCTGGTGTCGGACAGCGGGGAGCACGGCAGCTGACCCAGCCACATCCTCCAGCCGCCGGGTGGCGGCGAGCACGCCGGCCAGCGCGTATACCGTGGCGCCGTCGACCCGGCGGGGGTGCTCGACGACCAGGGTGAGCCGTTCCCGGTCGTCCGGATCGTGGGGTATCGGGCCATCGTCATTCGCAGCGGCCCACGTATCCAGCAGTGCACCGTCAGCCTGCAGCGCGCGGTCCAGAGCTTCGACGAACGTACGGGAGGGCCAGCGACGGCCATGTTCGAGATGATGGATGTAGCCGCGGGCGATGTGCGCGGCTTTGCCGAGTTCACCCAGAGACAGATCAGCCTCGGCGCGCAGGGTGCTCAGCAGTTCGGCGAATTCGGCCCGTCCCTCGGTGCCCATACTCGCGTCACCCGTCTCCCTCGAATGTCACCTGCCAGGAGTTGACACCGACAGTCTTCCGCGCGGGTGCGCACACCGCCACGGTGGGTGCCGTGATCACTGACATCAGCTCGTTGCTGGGGTTATTGGTGGCTCTGGGCGTCATGGTGTGGCGCTGGAGGGGCAATCGGAACCGGCCCACCCGACCGGCTCGGCACCGGCGGGACCCGGCCTGGCCTGCAACGCTGCCCGTCGGCACGCAGGTAAGCGCCCGGCTCGGGAGGCACATCCAGTGCGGTGTGGTGCAGCTCCGGGGGCCGCGGTTTCCTACCGGGGTTTTTCCCGTGCTGCTCGACGATGGAGTCGAGTGGTTGGTGACCGCCAGAGACGTGGCCGTCATCGAGCAACCGCAGGAAATCTCATGAACGCTCCCGCGACGACACCCCTTAAGTCTTTCCCATGACCGACGTCCGTAACGGCGAGGTGCACCTGGTAGCCGAAGACGCGATCGTCGCGGGTCGCCACACGGGCCGTTACCCGGCCATATGCGCAGTGGAGGTGCTGGCCGCGAGTCTGACCACTCCGGAGCGCGGTTACTGCCCGTCGTGCGCTAGCCGGTGTGTCCGATGAGCTGCATCGACGCGCGCGCAGGTTGGTCAGCCTGATGACCGCTGTACAGCACACCAGGAAGGACCAGAACGGCTCGGTGGTGGTCGGCTCGCTGGTCGCGGTGATCGGGCCGCCAGGAGCCGGAAAGACCACCGTGGTCACCGCTTTGGCCAAGCAGCGAGCACTACCCGTATTCCGGCTGCGTGAAGCTGTAATCGCCTACTCCGACCTGCTGGCAGACCTCGCACCTAGCACAGATCCGTTGGGGTGGGTTGGCGTCCAGGCAGTGCACCGGATTCTCCGAGTGGCCTTCATCGACGGCAGATTCGACACCGGTATCGGTCCTGTGCTGCTGGACAACTTCCCCGGTACCGCCCACCAGCTTCATCGACTAGCGGGAGTCTCCGCCGTGATCGACAGAAGAAT
>JBOHHD010000350.1:0-7962 GCA_050700515.1 Pseudonocardiaceae bacterium | reverse complement strand
GCGAGAAACCCACGAGGCGTAGCTGCGTCCCGGGCCTGGCTCTCCAGGCCGGCTGGTGGCCGGCTGCGCTTCGCAGCCGCGATCTCGTCGCCCTTGTAAGCGCGGACCCGCTCGAGGATGTCCATCTTGTCATGCTCCTTTCGCTGGTACTGGCATTCCTGGTGGCCCGGTCCCCACTGGTCCGTTCGGTGCGTCGTCCGATGCGGCTGCGTTGGAGACAGCAACGAGCTGCTTGAGCCGATACAGCGCTCGGCCATCGTCGATGACATCGATGGCCAGTGCCACGCCATGGCGCAAGTCCTCGGCGCGTCCCCCGACCACTAACGCGGCCGCCGCATTGAAGATCGTGGCGTCGCGGTAGGCACCTGGCCGGCCTGCCAGAACGGCCTTCAGCGCGGCGGCGTTGGCGGTCGCGTCACCGCCCCGCAACGCCTCCGGACGGGCTCGGGTCAGCCCTACGTCCTCGGGACACACCTCGAATGTGCGCACCGTCCCACCCTCGAGATGGCCGATGAACGTCGAGCCGGCCATGGTGATCTCGTCGAGGCCGTCGCCACCGTGGACGACCATCGCCCGCTGGGAATCGAGGGCGCCGAGCACCCGCGCCACGGGCTCGACCCACCGCCGCGCGAATACTCCGACCAGGTGCCGCCGGACACCTGCCGGGTTGAGCAGCGGTCCGAGCAGGTTGAACACGGTGCGCGTGCCGAGCTCGGCGCGAGTGGGACCTACGTGCCGTAACGCGGGGTGATGGGCGGGCGCGAACATGAAACCGATTCCCGCCTCGCGAATGCAGCGGGCGACGGCGCCCGGGTCGATATCGATCCGCACACCGAGGGCAGCCAGGACATCCGCCGATCCGCAGCGTGAGGACAGGGCGCGATTGCCGTGCTTGGCCACTGGGATGCCGGCGCCGGCGACGACGAACGCAGTGCAGGTCGAGATGTTGTAAGAGCCCGATGCGTCGCCCCCGGTGCCGACTATGTCAATCGCGTCGCGCGGTGCCTTGACGGTGAGCATCCTCGCCCGCATCGTCGTGACCGCGCCGGTGATCTCCTCAATGGTCTCCCCACGCGTGCGCAGCGCCATGAGGAACCCGCCCATCTGCGCCGGGGTGGCCTGGCCCTCCGCCATCATTTCGAACGCCCGCGCCGCCTCGACCCGGGTCAGCACGCCACCGTCCGCGACCTTGCCGATCAGGGACGAGAACTCACCCATGTTGCCCTCCACTCCCCAGCGGCAGGGCCTGTTCCCAGCCGAGTTCGATGTTCTCGCGTCGGTAGGGGGCCCAATCGGTGAGTGAGGTGTCGAGAGTGCGCGCGAAAAGGTGGCCGCTGTGCACCGCCGAGGCGATCATGCCCGGACCCAGGCAGTCGCCCACCCGGACAACACGACGGATGCCTGCGGCCTCCAGCACGGCGGGATCGTGGCGTTCCAGCTCGTGATAGAGCGCGTCGCGCGGCACGGTGCCGGTGACCAGAACGACCGCGTCGGCGTCGATGGCAGTTTCCCGGCCGGTATATACACACGACAGCTGGATCCGACCCGGCTCCACGCGGGAGAGGGTCGTCGACAGATGCACGGCCGCGCACGTCTGCAGGAGCCGACGCTGGATGCGGCCCTGTTCGGTCGTGTACTGAGTGAAGGCCGACACCAGACTCTCCGGCGTGGCGAAGGTGACCTCGCAACCGAGTGCCACCAGGCGCTCGGCGACTACGCCGCCCATGTAGTAATGGTCGTCATCGAACAGCACCACCCGGCCCGCGGGCCTGCGGCCATCCATGATGTCGTCCGGGGTGAACACCGGTAGCGCGGCCAGCCCCTCGATCGGTTCGGTGTGGTGCCGTCCCACGCCGTCGGCCCGCCAGGACGCCCCGGTGGCCACCGCGACGAGCGAGGCTTCGGACTCGAGCACCAGCTCGGCGGTCATCTCGTTGTCGGGGATCAACTGGACGTTGGGCAGCTTGCGCAGCTGCCCGAGGCGCCAGTCGCGTACTCGCGCCCAGCTGCCCAAACCCGGCAGCCGACTCTCCCGGCGCACCCGCCCCCCCAGTTCCCGATCGCGCTCGACGAGCATGACGTCGTACCCTCGCTGCCCCAGAGCCCGTGCGGCTTCGAGCCCGGCCGGCCCCGCGCCGACGACGAGGACGGTGTCGTCGGTGTCCTTGGGCGGGATGTGCTCGGGATGCCAGCCCCGCCGCCACTCCTCTCCCATGGTGGGGTTCTGAGTGCAGCGGATCGGCACGTTGGCCTTGTCCCATGCGACGCAGATGTTGCAGCCGATGCACTCCCGGATGTCATCGAAGCGGCCCTGCTCGATCTTGAGGGGTAGGAACGGATCGGCGATCGAGGGCCGCGCCGCACCGATGAGGTCCAGGGTCCCGCCGGTGATCATGGCGACCATCGTGTCCGGCGAGGTGAACCGCCCGACCCCGACCACCGGTTTGGTGGTGACGGTCTTGACGAACTTGACGTACTGCTCCTGGTAGCCCTCGTCGCTGAACCGTGCGGTCACACCGTCGTCGTTCCAGTTGCCGAGGTTCACGTCCCACAGATCCGGCAGCTCCGCGAGCAGCTCCACGACGTCACGGGCCTCGTTCTCCGACCCGCTCCCGCCGCTGCCCGGGAGCGTGTCGACCCCCAACCGGATCGCAACGGCACACGTGTCGCCGACCGCATCCTTGGTCTCCTCGACCAGCTCGCGCAGCAGCCGGGCGCGGTTCTCCAGGCTGCCCCCGTACTCGTCGGTGCGGTGATTGTGCCGCCGCGAAAGGAAATGGACGGGCAACGACATGTCGTGGCCCGCGTAGACGTAGACGATGTCGAACCCGGCCCGCTGGGCGTTCACCGCAGCCGCCCGGTGCCATCGCCGAAAGGCCCGGATGTCGTTCTTGTCCATGGCTCGCGCCGTGATCGGAAAGATGCCCTTGGTGGCCCGCAGGCTCGGTGCGAGGGGAATCGCTCGGGACTCGAGGTTCCCGACATGGGATCCGTTGTGCACCAGCTCGACCCCGGCCAGGGCCCCGTTCCGTCGGATCTCCTCGGTGGCACGGGCGAGGTAGGGGACGTCCTGGTCGTCCCACAGCCGCAGTTCCCGCTGGTGGTTGCCGGAGTAGTGCACGTCGCACTGCTCGGTACAGATCACCGCCCAGCCGCCCTCGGCCTTCACCCCGCGCATCGCGGCCATCGAACTCGGGAAGGCGCGACCCATCCCGTTGCAGTGCGGGACCTGGAAGAACCGGTTCTTCGCGGTTACCGGGCCGATCGGGACGCTCTCGAACAGCACGTCGAATCGAGTGGGACGGATCATTCAGCACCCCCCTGGACGGCAGGCGGCCGCGATCCGAAGATCGCGCTGCCGACACGCACGTGGGTGGCACCACACGCAATGGCCGTGGCGAAGTCCGTGCTCATCCCCATCGACAGCTGGCTCAGCCCGTGCCGGGCGGCGATCTCGGCCAGCAGGGTGAAGTGCGGCGCAGGCGGCTCGTCGGCCGGGGGGATACACATCAGACCGCTGATCTCAAGGTCGTAGGTGTTCCGGCAGTCCGCGAGGAAGCCGTCGACATCCGGCACGGCCACTCCCGCCTTCTGCGCCTCCGCGCCTGTGTTGACCTGCACGAACAACTCCGGTTGGCGACCCCGCTCGGCGCATTCGCGCGCCAGTGCCCGGCAGAGGCTGGGGCGGTCGACCGAGTGGATGGCGTCGAACACGGCCAGCGCGTCGCGGACCTTGTTGGACTGCAGCGGACCGAGCAGGTGCAGCCGCACGTCCGGGTGCCGCTCACCCAGCGCAGGCCACTTCGCCTTGGCCTCTTGGACGCGATTTTCGCCGTAAACCCTGTGGCCGGCCTCGATCGCCCGATCCAGGATCTCGACGGGGACTGTCTTGGAGGCTGCCACCAATGTCACCGACGACGGTTCTCGCCCGGCCCCAGCGCAGGCCTGCGCGACGGCGCGCCGGACGGCATCGAGGCCGGCCACCGGATCGGGTCGGTGTTCAGCGGACGGGGGAGATCCAGTGGACCAAAGTGGGGTCGTCATCCGAGCTCCTTGCGCTCGGGCAGCAAATGCCGCCACTTGTCGAGGTCGTCCCCGCGTGCGGTGACCAGGTGAGCGCGGCCGTCGATGTCCACCATCACCTCCGCCGCCGGGGGAACGTTGAGGAACTCCATGTGCTGGGTCGCGCAGTAGGCCCCGACATCCAGGATGACGACGTGGCTGTCGGAGCCGACCCCGTTCGGCACGGGGTATTCGCCAGGGAGGAGGTAGTCATGGCGCAAGATGCTGCGCCCGCGCAGCGCGGCGAGGGCGCCGGTCGAGCCGCCGGTCGTGGGGATCTCGGTCATCGTCGCGTCCAGGAAGACCACATTGTGCCGGCGGTCACGCAGCTGGGCCGACGGCATGAGCATCCTCGAGCCGTCAGTGGCCACGATGCTGGAGACCGGTGTGGTGATGACCTCGCGCTTGACCCCCAGCAGGAGGGCGCCGGTGTCGGCCAGGACGTCACGCGCCGGTTCGAACAAGAATTTCACGCCGTTCGGGATGTTCATGCGGTCCGCGACCGATCTCAGCGCCTGGAAGTACTCCGACCAGGCGAAGTGCTTCTCGGTCTCGTCCCACGCCTCATAGGTGAAACCGTGCCCACCGGCGAAGTTCACCGATCGCGCTCCGGGGAAGTGGGTCGTGAAGATCGTGAAGAGCGTTTCGACGATCTCGATCATCTCGTCTCGTGAGTTGCCGCTCCCGCAGTAGACCTCGAAGCACTCCAGCTCACGATTGTATTCCCGCAGCAGGTCGGCCAGCCGGCCCAGCTCGGCGTACTTGATACCCGGCTTGCCCGAGTCGAGGCTGTCGATCCGCGCGCTGATCGACGGGGCGCCGATGCGCAGCGCGTAGGCCACTTCGTCGAGGCTGGACAGGAACGTGGGGTAGCTGCGCTGGGACCAGAAGGCGATCTCTTCGTCGGAGACGTGACCGGGCGAGACGATGAAGTTGTCGAAACCGAAGCGGCTCAAGATCTCATACTCACCCGGCAACTGGAGCAGCAGTCCGACGCCCATGTCCTGCAGTGGGCGGAGCACGTGCGGGTTCGAGTTCGGGAAGAACGGCACGTAAAGCTCGACGCGGTCCGCGAGCCCAGCGGCAGCCGCGGCGGTCATGATCCGCTCGACGTTGCGCCTCAGCTGCCGTTCGCTGTACAGGAAAACGGGCGTGCCGATCAGGCGCTTGATGAATTGTAGGTCGATATCGCCGACCCACGAATGCGCTAACTTTTTTCCGGTGGTCGGTGGTGTGTGGACAGGCAGCACCAAAACCTCCTGTATGGATTTTTCTCAGATCGAGTCAATTCACCTAAGTCAGCAATCATGAGAATAGAGAGCGGGCAACGCTCGATAAATACGTCGCAGCCAACCCCGATCGAGTGAACTCGTCCAGTGGTCAGAGACCCAGCGCAAGCATTCAGTGGTCCGAAGCGGTGAGTTGACCTGTCGATAAAGTGAAGATTCGGTGAAATTTACAATTTCGCGGTGGGAGTTCATGGTGTCCACGACGACGCACCTGCCACGAACCCGTCGCGTCACCACGGCGAGCGCGTCGTCGAGCCTTGCCCGGTCCACGAACGGCTGCGACCGGTTAGATGCCCACGCGCCCAGCTGAGAGCCTCGAAGTCAGCTGGCCCAGTACGAGCGGGTCTCCTCCTGCCTGCCGACCAGTTCGACTCGGCCCCGCACGTGCACCTGCCGGTACTGGGCGTACCACGGGAACGTGCCGAACGCTCTCGGCGCGGCCCGGAGAGCGCGGCGCCAACCGAATTTTCGAAAAAAGCAGCTTATGACCACGCGGCCCTCGACATCATCGCCATGCAATGGAAGCCGGTATTCGGGACCGCCGGATTCTTGACCCTCTTGATGTTCACAGAAGTCCGGTCGCTCCAGCAAGCGGTTTGCCGAAAATCATCGGATCCTCGTATAACATCAGATCAGCGGTTATGCTATCCCGACGTGCGGTGTCAGGCGGTGGTGGCCAAGTGGCCGCACACCCGCCTAGCACACGGCTCGGCGAAGTGCGAGGTCAATCGTCATGTTCGTGAAAGTGTGCGGGGTTCGTACCGAGGCCGACATCACTGCTGCGGCAGCGGCTGGCGCGGATGCGATCGGTTTGGTGTTCGGCGAAAGCGTCCGACGCGTCGACGTCGACCTCGCCCGGCGGCTCGTGCAGGGGGTCCCACCCCAGGTTCTGGCGGTAGGGGTGTTCGGCGGCGTTGCGGTACAGGAGGTCGCACGGCTCGCGCGGCAGTCCGGGGTCGGCGCGGTGCAGCTGCACGGCCCGTACCCCCGGTCGGCGTTCGAACGGCTGCGAGCATCGTCGGTTCGGCTCATCCGGGCCACTCCGCTCGACCCGGACACCGACCTGCGGGTCGGGGCTTACGGGGAGGAGATGCTGCTGCTCGACTCCGCCGTTGCGGGCTCGGGACATCGCTGGGACCTATCGTTGCTCGCCGGCGCCCGGCCACGGGGGCGCTGGCTGCTCGCCGGCGGTCTCACACCCGACAACGTGGTCGAGGCAGTCGGGGCCGCCCGTCCCTGGGGCGTTGATGCCTCCAGTGGTGTCGAGTCCCGCCGCGGGGTGAAGGACCACGGCCTGATCCGAGAATTCGTCGGGTCCGCGCGAGCAGCGCTGACGAACATGGGCGCTTGATACCGCCGTTGACGCTGCTCGATGCCGAGCTCGCGAGGGCGCGCGAGTCCGGCGCGGGATGCTTAAGGGTCATGAGCGGCAGGCGACAGGTGGGCAAGTCGCGGCTGCTGACTGAATGGCTCGCCCGCACGGGTGCCCCGGCGGTCTACTTCACGGCCTCGCGGTGTCCCCCGCCCCTGCAAGCCCACCCGGGTCAGGTGCTTGAGGTGATCGGATCGGGTCGGCGCGCCTTCCGGGCCATCGCAGACCGGGCCGCAGCCTCGGACGAGTCCCTGGCGAATGCCTTGACGCTTCGGCCGTGGGCGCCCGAACTTGCGACCCGTCCACTTTGGGCAAGCTGGAGCGCCTACCGCGGCTTGCCGTGGAGCCGCAGGTCCGAGACGCCATCGCCAGGCTCCTCCCGGATGACCGATTCGGCGAAACCGCACAAATCGGAGGTTGGTGGAATCGCGCGCACGACACCGAGATCGATCTTGTCGGCATTCCAGATCCACCCGACCGCGGCACCCTCGTGGGATCGGTCAAGTGGCGGGACCGCAGTGCCTTCGACGACGCCGACGCGCGGGAGCTCGCCGCGACCGCCTCTATCGTTGGTTTCAGCGGCGATCCTCGTCACGTCGGCGTGTCCCGTGCCGGACTCGACCTTCACCGGCAACCGTCAGTGGAGACTTGCCACCTTGCCGATTCGGCAGTTAACCCGGTTGGATGCACACCACCCTGATGAGCAAGGCCGGTCGGCTGACTGTGCCCGCCGAGGCTCGGCGCGCGCTTGGCATCGACGACGAAACCGAGCTGGAGGTCGAGATCGACCGCGAACACGACGCGCTCATCCTGCGACCAGTCGTGGCGATGCGGCGCGAAGATGCCTGGGCTTACAGCCCCAAACATCGCGAGCTCCTGACCCAGGCACACGGGGATTTCCGCGCGGGCCGGGTACCACGCTGTCCAAACAGGACCTTGCATCATATGTCGAGGACAACTGACCGGTGCCGGACGACGACGGCTACCGGACACCGGATTTCACCGAGACGTTCCTGCTGCCCTGCACCTCCAAGGACTTCTCTCCCGCCGAACGGCGCATGTTCCTCAAGACACTGCGGCTGCTCGACGACAACGAGCAGTACCGATCACTGCGGATGTACTAAATGCTGGGGGACCGTGCCGGTTCATGGTCGGAGAGCGCCTCGCCAGCCTGCGGATGACCTTCGAGCGGCTACCTGACGGTCACAAACGGATGCTCACCTGCAGCCAGCACTATGA
>JBOHHD010000349.1:0-6945 GCA_050700515.1 Pseudonocardiaceae bacterium | reverse complement strand
TCAACGGTGAGGAGGTCGGCAACGGGCAGGGCCCGGAGTGCGACGTGGCGGTCGACCCGATCGACGGCACCACGTTGATGAGCAAGGGAATGCCCAACGCCCTGGCGGTGCTGGCGGTGTCCGAGCGGGGGTCGATGTTCGATCCCTCTGCGGTGTTCTACATGGAGAAGATCGCGACCGGACCCGAGGCGGCCGACGCGATCGACCTGTCCGCACCGATTGCGCAGAACATCCGGCGGGTCGCCAAGGCCAAGGGGTTGGACGTCTCCGATTTCACCGTGTGCATCCTGGACCGGCCACGACATGATGATCTGGTGCGCCAGGTGCGCGAGGCGGGCGCCCGGATCACGTTCATCTCCGATGGGGACGTCGCCGGCGCGATCGCCGCGGCCCGGCCGGACACTGGCGTGGACATGCTGCTGGGCATCGGCGGAACCCCGGAGGGCATCATCAGCGCGGCCGCGCTGCGCTGCATGGGCGGCGCGATCCAGGCCCGGCTGTGGCCCCGTGACGACGCCGAGCGCCACGCTGTCCTCGACGCCGGGCACGATCTGGACCGGATCCTTACCACCGAGGATCTGGTCTGTGGTGACAACGTGTTCTTCTGCGCGACCGGCATCACCGACGGAGAGCTGCTCCGTGGGGTGACCTACCGCGCGGGGGGCTGCAGCACGCAGTCCATCGTGATGCGGTCCAGATCAGGCACCGTGCGGATGATCGACAGCTTCCATCAGCTGGCCAAGCTGCGCGAGTACTCGCCGGTGGACATCGGCCAGTTCGGACCGCGTGAGGCAGACCTCGTGGATTGAGCGCCACCTGCCGGTACACACTGCGGGCATGACCGATACCGACCAGCAGTACCGCATCGAACGCGACACCATGGGCGAGGTGCGGGTACCCGCGGGCATGCTCTACCGCGCCCAGACGCAACGCGCTGTGGACAACTTCCCGATCTCCGGTCGCGGCCTGGAACGCTCGCAGATCCGGGCGCTCGGGCTGGTCAAGGCGGCCTGCGCGCGGGTGAACGGTGAACTTGGCGTGCTCGACGCCGGCCTGGCCCGGCACATCGCCGCCGCCGCCGATGAGGTCGCGGCGGGGGCGCACGATGCCCAGTTCCCGGTCGATGTGTTCCAGACCGGCTCGGGCACCAGTTCGAACATGTACGCCAACGAGGTGATCGCCACCCTGGCCACCCGGGCCGGCGCAGCCGACACGCACCCCAACGATCACGTCAACGCCTCGCAGTCGTCCAACGACGTGTTCCCGACGACCATTCACCTCGCCGCCACCGAGGCGCTCGCCCGGGACGTGATTCCGGCGCTGGAGCACCTGGCCGCGGCGCTGATCCGCAAGTCCGACCGGTGGGACGAAGTGGTCAAAGCGGGTCGCACCCACCTGATGGACGCGGTACCGATCACGCTCGGGCAGGAGGCCGGGGGGTGGGCGGCGCAGGCGCGCCGTGGCATCGAACGGCTGGAGTCCTGCTTGCCGCGACTGGCCGAGCTGCCCATCGGGGGCACGGCGGTGGGCACCGGGCTCAACGCTCCGGCGGGTTTCGGCGCCGCGGTCGTCGACCAGCTGCGCCGCGCCACCGGACTGGAGGTGCTGACCGAGGCCCGGGACCACATCGAGGCCCAGGGCGCCCGGGACGGCCTGGTCGAGTGCTCCGGGGCGCTGCGCACCGTCGCCGTCTCCCTGTTCAAGGTTGCCAACGACGTCCGGTGGCTGGGTTCCGGGCCGCGCGCCGGCCTGGCCGAGCTCCGGCTACCCGATCTCCAGCCCGGCTCGTCGATCATGCCGGGCAAGGTCAACCCGGTGATCTGCGAGGCGACCATGATGGTGGCGGCGCAAGTGATCGGCAACGACGCCTGCGTGGCCTTCGCCGGCTCGCAGGGCAACCTGGAGCTCAACGTGATGATGCCGGTGATGGCGCGCAACGTGCTGGAGTCGGCCCGCCTGCTCGCGGCAGCCGCCCGCCTGCTCGCGGACAAGGTGATCGACGGGGCCGAGGCCGACGCCGAGCGTTGCCGCGAGTACGCCGAGTCCTCCCCCGCCATCGTCACCCCGCTCAACCGCTATCTCGGCTACGAAGAGGCGGCCTCCATCGCCAAGCAGGCCCTGCTCGAACGACGGACAATTCGCGACGTGGTACTCGAACGCGGTCATGTCGCTGACGGCACGCTCAGCATCGAACAACTCGACGAGGCGCTCGACGTGCTCGCGATGACCCGCAGCCGCTGACGCCAGCCATGAACAATCACGAGAGGGGGGCACTCAGGCGCGTTCTCAGGCCGCCGCCGAGAAAGGCTACGGACTACCGGGAGGCCGATCAGGGTGCCTCGTTGAGGAACGCCTTGCGCTCCTCTGGTGTCAGTTCCCGTGTCATTCGCTGATCGGCCAGGGCGAGAATCTGTTCGATCGGTCCACACACTTCACACTGCCACACCGTCACGGTGCCGTTTCCGCGAGCAGTGGCCAGCTGCCGTCCATCCGAGCTGAACACCACGTCCTCCAACGAGGCGCTGAATCCATCGAACACAACCGCGTTGGCCGCAGACTGCCATTCCCACACTCGGACCGTGCGATCATTGCCGACACTGGCCACCCGCTGCCCGTCCGGGCTGAACGCCGCGCTCCACACCAGGCCCTGGTGGCCGCGTAGCATCACCGGATCGATATCAGCGGCCCACTGCCATACCCGGATTACTCCGTCATCGCCGGTGCTGGCGATGTGTTCCCCGTCCGGGCTGAACGTCACACTCCACACCAAACCCTGGTGGCCGCGTAACACCACGGGCTCACCGTCACCGCTGGCCTGCCAGACCCGCACCGTGCCATCGAGGCCGGCACTGGCTATGTGTCGCCCGTCCGGACTGAAGGCCACGCCCCGCACCTGACCCTGATGGCCACGCAGGACGACAGGCGCACCGCCACCCTCAGCGGGCCAGACCCGGACGGTGCCGTCGCTACCTCCGCTGACCACGCGCTGCCCGTCCGGGCTGAACGCCACGTCCCACACAACCTCATCGTGGCCACGCAGGACGGTCGGCTCACCACCACCCTCGGCAGGCCATATCCGGACAGTGCCGTCATCGCTCCCGCTGGCCACCTGCCGCCCATCGGGACTGAAGGCCACACTCTCGACGGTGCTGCTGTGGCCGCTGAGCACCACCGGGGCCCCGTCTCCGGCGATCGGCCACACCCGGACGGTGGCGTCATCACTGCCGCCTGCCACCCGCCCATCCGGGCTGAAGGCCACGCTCCAGATCGGATGATCGGGGCCGCGCAGCACAATCTGGTCACCCACGCCGTGCGCCCGCCAGATTCGGACGGTCCCCTCGTCACCGCCGCTGATGACGTATTCCCCGTCCGGGCTGAAGTCCACGCTCCACGTCGGACCTTGGTGCCCGAGCAGCACCACCGAGTCGCCCTCGCCGCTGGCCAGCCACACTCGAACAGTCCCATCGTTTCCGGTACTGGCGACGTGCCGGCCGTCCGGACTGAAGGCCACGGCCTCCACGGTGTCCTCGTGACCGCTGAGCACAACGGGGCTACCGTCGCCGGTGGCCCACCACACCCGCACGGTGCCATCGACGCTCCCGCTAACCAGCTGCTCGCCGTTGGGGCTGAATGCCACGCCCTTGACCGCCGCCTCGTGCCCGCGTAGTACGAGCTGGGTGGTTCCGGTGGACCATTCCCAGATCCGGATCGTGCCGTCGTCGCTGGCGCTGGCCAATCGCCGTCCATCCGGAGTGAACGCCACATCCCAGACCCTTCCTTCGTGTCCACGAAGTACCAGGGGGTCACTGCCGTCCACGGCTCGCCAGACCCGGATAGTGCCGTCCATGCCTGCCCCGGCCACATATGCACCGTCTGGACTGAACGCCACACCCGCCACATCGCCGTCGTGCCCACGGAGCACGATGGGGTCACCGTCGCCGGTCACCGGCCATACCCGTACCGTCCGATCAGCGCTACCGCTGGCCACCCACCGGCCGTCCGGGCTGAACGCCACGCCCAACGTCCGCCCGTTGTGGCCGCGGAGTACAACCGGGGCGTCATCGCCCTGAGTCGCCCAGACTCGCACCGTGCCGTCATCGCCCGTGCTGGCCACCCGCCGCCCATCCGGGCTGAACGCCACCCCGTTGACTTGACCCTGATGGCCGCGGAAAGTGGCCAACACCCTCGACTCCAAGGTCGCCTGACGAAGCATGGTCTCCGCCTCTTCGGTCGGCCTCACCTGGTACGCCTGTCTGGCCAGCAACAGGCTGAGCTCCGGATCGAGCGGCAGTTGGCTGGTGGCGTAAGCCACCAATTGCCGAGAGAAGGCGAGCTCGCGCTCGTCAGCGGCTCGGTCAGCCTGCCGCAAGGTCACCACCGTCAGGCCGCTGAGCAGCACAAACACCATGCTGAGACTGACCACAGTGAGTCGGACCCGCCGACGATGCGCCCCTAACTCGCCAGCCTCGCGATCGAAACTCAAGGTCAGGAATGCACGTTCCAGCTCGTTGAGGCCATCGCGCGGCCGGTCCCGCCAGGCAGCCAACCGAGCTCCCCGATACAGCAACCCGGGATCACGGTCGTGCTGGTTCCACTCCGCGGCCGCCTCGGTGAGCCGCCGATGCGCTCGGAACAGCTCCCGGTCTTCAACGATCCATTCACGAAGCCGCGGCCAACTCCGGATGAGTGCCTCGTGGGTGAGCTCCACGGTCTTGCTGCCCAGCGTGAGCAGTCGGGCGCGGGCCAGGGTATCCAGAACAGCGGCGGTGTTGCGGTCGGCATCGAACTCGTCGCGGTCGACCCGCCGCTTCGTGTCCTCGGTCCCTTCTCCGGGGACGACCAAGCGTTGAAAAATCTTTTTGGCGAGGAGCTGCTGAGCGGGATTCAGCATGCGGTACACCGACTCGACGGTCTGGGTCAGGGCACCGTGAATTCCACCAGCCGACTCATATCCGGCCAGGGTAAGAGCGTTGCCCCGTCGGCGACGCCATGTCTCCAGCAGCGCATGGGACACCAACGGCAGTGCCCCGGGCCGTCCGGAGCTGTCCGCGACCACCGCGGCGAGCAGGGCACCCTCCACGATGTGCCCGGTGCGGACGGCAGGTTGAGTGATTGCTCGGCGTAACTCCTCAGTGCTCATCGGACTCACCGGCACCTGCCCATGCCGCAGGGCATCCAACAGGTCGGGATGCTCGATACAGTGCGGGTAGAAATCGGCACGTACGCCCAGTACCACCCGCACGCGACTGTCGGCGGCTCGCGCCGCAACCATCAGCGCGGTGATGAACCGGGCCCTTTCCTGATCGTCCTGGCAGAGGGTGAAAATCTCCTCGAACTGATCCACGACGATCAGCAATTCAGCAGTGGGAAGCTGGTTGGTCAACGCCTGTTTGGCAAGGAGATGCAGGCCGCCCGGATCGGCGGCGAGCTCGGCGTGCACCGCGCCCGACAGCATGCCCATCAACCCGGCAAGGTGCACGGCGCACTCCTGCAATGGGTGTGGTCCCGGCGTGAACAGCACCGCCGGCCACGCCTCGCTGCCCGGCAATCCCCCTGCCCGCACCCCACCGAGCAGACCGGCTCGCAGCAGCGAAGACTTACCTGAACCAGAGGCACCGAATACCACCACAAGACGCTGCCGATCAAGCGTGGTCAGCAGCTCGTCGATCATTCGTTCGCGACCGAAGTAACGCTCGGCGTCCTCAGGTTGAAACGCGGCCAGACCCACATAGGGCGGCTCTTCATCGTCTGTCGCATCCGTGTCTGCGCTGATGGCGGCCGGGACCGTCAGTGTCGCGGCCACACTGCGCCATCGGATCTCCCACGCGGCCCGATCACCGCCACATGCCTCGACATAGGCCAGAGTGACCGCGAAGCTGGGCAGTTCCCGTCCCCCCGCAGCTTCGGAGAGCGTGCTCGCGGAATAGTGCGCCCGCCGAGCCAGCTCCCGGTATCCGGGACTTCCAGCCTTCTCCCGCAGCAACCGCAGCTCGGCGGCGAAGGCCACCAGTACGTCGTCACCAGGGCCTAACGGGCGCTCCGGCCGAGGCACTATCCATCCCCCTGTCCTCGGAATTTTAGCGACTCAATTGTTCGCCGTTGATTGTTCACCAGCGCCACCCCGACACCCATCAACTTTTCCAGGGTAGACACGTCCGTGTGATGACCCGCACCACCAGTCACAGCCAGCGACCTCTCTGCGGGTGGGATGGCGCTGTGCATCCCATAAAGCAGGCACACGGAAGGAATGAAGATGAAGAACACGGCAGTAAGGCGCATTGCGGCTACGGTCGCCGCGACGGCGATCGTCGGATCGCTGACCGTTCTGGCGGCAGCACCCGCCAACGCGCAGATAAAGGCTAAATGCGTCGGCCCGGTATGCATAGCGGCAGACATTGTTTTTAATACCGTTAAAGACGCAACGGTATCCGTCACCGACGGCCGCAACGCGGACCTTCACATCTTCATCGGTGGCGATGTCGACCGATGGAAGTACAACTCACAAAACTTCAAGACTTATGTGAACAAAGTTTATGACTACGGAACGTTGGTGTGCGGAGAGGCTTGGGCGGGCGGACATCTGCTGGGTCGCCCCTGCGTCAAAGTGTGAACAGGGCAGAGAGAGAAAGGAGCGACTGTGATTGCGTTCATGGAAAGACTTGGTGACCGGCTGCTCGGCGCGGTGGTGCCGTCGATCGGCGCCAGCGCGGCAGGTACGGCGGGGTGTTCCGTCCGGCTTTGCTACTGCCGGAACCGGCGGGCCAGATACCAGACGTGCTGTAACGGCTCGTGTGGCGGCTGCAACCTGCTCGATGATTGTTGAGCGGCATCCGCCGCCACGAAAGGATGAAAAATGATTAGCATGCTGGAGAGACTGGGTGACCGAGTGCTCACCGCATTCGTCCCGGCGATAAGGGCGGACGCCGCGAGCATGGCCGGTTGCAC
>JBOHHD010000348.1:0-2208 GCA_050700515.1 Pseudonocardiaceae bacterium | reverse complement strand
GACCGCGAGCCGGGCGGCGTCCACCCGGTTCACCTGCCCCATCCCGATGCCGACGCAGGCCCCGTCCGTGGCGAGCAGGATCGCGTTGGAGCGCACGGCACGGCAGGCGCGCCAGGCGAAGGCCAGGTCGGCCAGCGTCGCGGAGTCCACCGGAGAGCCGGTGGCCAGCGTCCAGGACGCCGGATCATCGCCGGGAGCGTCGAGCACATCTCGGGTCTGCAGCAGCAACCCGCCCGACAGAGCCCGGAATTCGACACCACCACGCGCCGGCGAGTCGGCCACCAGCAACCGCAGGTTCCTCTTGCGGGTCAGCACGTCCATCGCACCGTCGGCGTAGGACGGCGCGAGCAGTACCTCGGTGAACACCTCACCGACCTGCTCGGCCAGCGCCACCGTGACCTCCCGGTTCACCGCGATCACCCCCCCGAACGCGCTCACCGGATCGCAGGCGTGCGCCTTGCGATGTGCCTCGGCCACGTCCCCGGCCACCGACACCGCGATGCCGCACGGGTTGGCATGCTTGATGATCGCGACGCAGGCGTCGTCGTCGTGGTCGTGGGCGGCGCGCCAGGCCGCGTCGGCGTCGACGTAGTTGTTGTAGGACATCTCCTTGCCGTGCAACTGCTGCGCGCCGGCCAGGCCCTCGGCGGCCCGATGCCCGGCGCGATACAGCGCGGCCCGCTGGTGCGGGTTCTCCCCGTAGCGCAGCGTCGCGGCGCGCCGCCAGGAGGCGCCCATCCAGTCCGGGAACCCACTTTCGGGGGTGGCCAGCGTCGAACCCAACCAGGAGGCCACCGCGATGTCGTAGTCCGCGGTGTGCCGAAACGCGGCGACAGCCAGCGATTGGCGTTCCGCGGCGCTGAACCCACCGGCCCGGACGGCCTCCAGCACGTCGGTGTACCCGACCGGGTCCACGACCACGGCCACCGCACCATGGTTCTTGGCCGCGGCCCGGATCATCGCCGGGCCGCCGATGTCGATCTGCTCGACGCACTGGTCGAAACCGGCCCCGGAAGCGACGGTCGCCTCGAACGGATAGAGGTTGACCACCAGCAGCTCGAACGGCGCGATGTCCAGGGAAGCCAGCTGGGCCAGATGCGCCTGATTGTCGGTATCGGCGAGCAACCCGGCGTGCACCCGGGGGTGCAGGGTCTTGACCCGCCCGTCCAGGCACTCCGGGAAGCCGGTGAGCTCCTCGACCCGGGTGACCGGCACCCCGGCCTGGGCGATCGCGGCGGCCGTCGAGCCGGTGGAGACGATCTCCACCCCCGCGGCGTGCAGCCCGGTGGCCAGCTGACCAAGGCCACCTTTGTCCGACACGCTCACCAGCGCCCGCCACACCGGCCTGCGCTCTTGCCTACTTGCGCCCATCGTGACCTTCCGTCCGGTGATCGTGCATCCATGGCGGGCCAACTCGGCGACGACCCCGACCAGCAGCCGCCGCTCCACCACCTTGATCCTCTCGTGCAGCTGTTCCTCGGTGTCGTCGGGGAGCACCTCGACGGCACGCTGGGCCAGGATCGGACCGGTGTCCACACCGGAATCCACCAGGTGCACGGTCGCGCCGCTCACCCGCACGCCGTGCGCCAGCGCATCGGCCACCGGACGACGGCCGGGGAACGCGGGCAGCAGGGCAGGGTGGGTGTTCACGATACGACCTCCGAAGCGGTCCAGAAACGCCGGTCCGAGGAGCTTCATGAACCCCGCCGACACCACCAGATCCGGCTGATGAGCTGCGGTCGCCGTAGTGAGCGCAACGTCCCACGCGGCGCGGTCGGGGTACCGGTTCAGCGCGACGACGAAGGTGGGCAGACCGCGACGCTGCGCCCGTCGCAGCCCCTCGACACCGTCCCGGTCCGCGCCGACGGCGACCACCTGGGCGGGATAATCTGAACCGGCGGCGTCCAGCAACGCCTGGAGCAACGTCCCGGACCCGGACACCAGCACGACCACCCGGGCCGGCACCGGCAGATGGAGCTGATTCACGGTCAGCGCGAGCTCCTGGCGAGCGGGATCGGCGGGCGCAGCCAGGGTAGTAGCTACGCTTCTGACGCGGCGAGGCGAATGTGCTGTTGACGGCAGGCCGCTCAGGTCTGGCTCAGAGAAACCTACAAGATCAGGTAATGCTGTTGAGCCGAGTAGCCAGCCCATCTCTGCCCGCCTTGCGCGCCATCCGTTGCAGAGTCTGCAGGTCGATCGGTCCGAGGT
>JBOHHD010000347.1:0-3539 GCA_050700515.1 Pseudonocardiaceae bacterium | reverse complement strand
ATGCAGCAGTCCGACCATCTGCTCCCGCACCCGTCCCGAGCCGTAGTGGTGGGACAGCTTCCTTAGGCTAGCGATCTGTTCGGTGAGGATTTCGACGTCGGCCATGCCCACCCGTCGACCCCCGGCGCGGGCGGTGCTCTGCGCCGCTGGCACGAGGAGGGCGTACAGCGTCGGCTCGGAGAACGCCGCCACGCTGAACACCGAGCCCAGCAGGAGCTTGCGCCGGCGCATGTCCCGTCCCGATAATTCGACAACCGTGCGGACCGTACCGTCCAGTGTGCCGCAACAGCGCAGTCCGTCGTAGGGATCCTCACCGGGCGGGGTGCAGTCGACAAATCCGCACTCGCGCACGCTGACCTCGCGTTGCAGCCGTTGGGCGAGCACGGCGGCCACCAGCCTGGGCGTGGGCCAGTGCGGCTGGGAACCGTCGAGCATTCGGCGCACCGTGGTGCTGCTGGTGCCCAAGTGGATCCCCTCTCTACCGCCGGCGGACCACCACGGCGCTGGCCAGCGCGGTGTTGCTCATCTCCGCCTCGTCCAGCAACTCCCGCAACGCGGCGTTCTTGTCCGGCCTGCTCATTGCCCCTCATTCCGTGCCCGTCCCGTCACTGATCGCCGTCGATAGTGGACTGTCAGCCCACCTGGGGGAAGAACCCCGGCCGAATAGGAGACAAGTGAGACCCCTGGGCACGATCCGGGCATGTCACCGGATGCGACCACCTGTTGTGAATGATTTCAGGTTGTGCGCGGCTGGGCGACGGTTGAGGGCTTGATAGTCGAGCCCAGCTGCCTGGTCAGATGACCCGCATGCGGGCGGCGCGCGCGGCTGGCGGGTTTGTCCGGCAGGTGCGGCTGGAGCCGGACACGGACACCGGCCGCTATCCGTGCACCCTGCCCGTGGTCCAGCAGCTCTCGCGAGCTGGTGGGCGGTTCAGCATGAAGGTGTGGTTACCGCCGTACATGTCAGTGTTCAGCTTGACCGAGTCGACAGCTCGACGGTCTGATGGTCGGAGTGCACAGTGAACACCCAGTCGTGTTCATCGGGGCGACCCTGCTCGGTCCACCAGGCGTGCGCGGCGCGTACCTCGTCCCACAGCCGCCGTGGCCCGTGCTGGCGGATGCTGAATTCGTCATCGGTGCAGTCGGGGGTGAAATGGAAGTGACTGGCCCACGATCCCGACCACGGATCAAGGAACCACAGCTCACCCGCGCCGTCGTCCGGGTCGTAGGAGAAGTACCGGTGACAGCAGTGCGGTACCCGCAGTCCGATGGCCAGCATGGCGCCTCGGTGTCCGGCGAGCTCATAAGGCTCGATGGTCGTCGTCGATTCCGCACCATGGTAATCACCGCGCACTACCTCGGTGACACTGCACTCCGGTATGCGCTGGTCACGAAGTTGCATGAAAGCGGTGCGGTCCACGATCCGGCCGGTGGCAGTGCCGTCCGCCGCCACAGTGAGCGATAACAGGCCACCCGGGTGGTAAGCGTTACGCCACGGAGTCAGCACTTTCCCACCAGGGACAGTCTGTGTCACCCACTGGTAGGGCACCTGCTGGCAGGAGGCGGTGGACAACACCCGGTCATACGGCGCATGGGGGGCGAACCCCTGCGCGCCATCAGCGGTGACCACGGTGACCGCGCCGTAGCCCGCGCGATCCAACGCGCTGTCTGCGGCTTCAGCCACTGCGGCGTCGATCTCCACGCTGGTGATGTTGGGCGCGCCGAGCCGGTGGGCCAGCAGAGCGGCGTTGTAGCCGGTGCCGGTGCCGATCTCCAGCACCCGGTGGCCGTCGCGGATCTTCAGCGCCGCCAACATCACCGCGACCACGGTCGGCATGCTCGCCGAGCTGGTGGGCAGAATCCCCGCACCGTCCGGGCCGGCCGGCTCGCCGTCATCGACCTGCGTGGTAATCGAGTCGTCCTGATAGACGGTCGCCAGCCAACCGTCGGGATCGTCGGCGCGGTGGCGCGGGATCAGTCCCCATTTCCCGTTGGCCGTGCCCTGGTGCCAGGTGATGTCGGGGATGAAGACGTGGCGAGGCACTGCCTCGAACGCGGCCCGCCAGTCTTCGGTGAGAGTGCCCGCCGCGGCCAGTTCCGCAACCAGTCCGGCGCGTAGCTGCTCAGCGCCCGGTCCGGCCACGGGTCACTTCCCGTGCTTGCCGGGCTTGGGTTCGCGCGGGCTCGGTGTGTCTTTCGGCGGCACCTGTTTGTCGGCGTCCGGCCCCTTCTTATCGTGTCTGTTGGGTTCGGTGGATTTCGCGGCCATTGATTCCGTTCCTTGATCAAGGCGATTGGTCATCTTCATTCGGGTGGCCGCATCGAAGTTGACTCAGGCATGCGGAGACTCGGGAATGCGTTGTCGTGATTAGTTTGATCACTGGGCGGTGTCGTCGTGGCGGCCGTGGGTGGGGCGGGTGAGGAAACCGGTGAGCCGCTCGTCGAGGTCGCGCAGTTGAGGCGAACTGGCGCGCAAAGGTGTGACCTGCCGTTGGAGGGTGCGCAGGCGTTCCAAGGTGCTCGTGGAGCTGAGGTCGGTGGCGGTGCGCAGGGCGTCGCGGCCAAAGGCTGCGGCCTGCTCCAGATCGCGGCCGCGCAGATGGGTGATGGCCAGGTCAGTCTGGGTTGCACACAAAGGGACGATCTTCTGAGGTTCGCAACCGTTCAACGCCATGGTGCTGAACATGATGGCCTGCTCGATGTCACCGATACCGCTGAAGCACTTGCCGAGATCTCCCCCGAACCCGTTGACGCTGTAGACACCAGCTGCGTCCTCGGGTCGGACCGATTCGTAGCATCGCTGGACCGCCAGCACCGCGTGGCGGGCCTCGCGGGCATCGCCGAGAGGGCGAAACCTCGTGCCTCCATTGCGTGCAGCTTGGCGGTCAGCGCGGGCGTGGCCGCGCCCTCGGCGATGGTCAGCCCGGCCCGGGCCAGCGTCACCGCTTGGCGCCCGTGCCGCAGGGTGTCCTGGCCGGCGGGTGCGTTCTCCCCGATTCCGGCCGTCAGGCGACTCGCCTCGGACAGGATGTCAGCGCCGGAAGACCGGTCACCCGCCCGCATGGCCAGGTCGAGCGCCTGGATGTAGTAGCGCTGCGCCAGGGAATGCCGGCCGACATCCCCGGACATGAAACCGACAATTTTGGTGGCACGTGCGACGGCGGACAGCAGGGCTCGGCCGGTTTTTTCCGAGTAGGTGCCGTGCAGGAGCTGGTTGGCTTCCCGATTGAGCAGCTGCACCGCCTGCTCCCGTACCCTCCCGGAGCCGTACTGGGCAAAGAGCTTGATGAGGTGGGTGATGTGTTCGGTGAGGATTTCGACGTCGGCCATGCCCACCCGTCGGCCTCCGGCGCGGGCGGTGCTCTGTGCGGGAGGCAGGAGAAGGGCGTACAGCGTCGGCTCGGCGAACGCCGCCACGCTGAACACCGAGCCCAGGAGAAGTTTCCGTCGGCGCATGTCCCGTCCTGACAGTTCGACAACCGTGCGGACCGTGCCGTCCAGTGTGCCGCAACAGCGCAGTCCGTCGTAGGGATCCTCGC
>JBOHHD010000346.1:0-2933 GCA_050700515.1 Pseudonocardiaceae bacterium | reverse complement strand
ATCTCGGGCAGCGAAAGGAGGGCGTCCAGGGAGGCCCGCCATTCCGGGACCGCCTTTTCGACCATCGGGAGGACGAGCCGGTCGACGATCTCGTCGACGACCGGCTCGCCGGCCTCCAGCGCCCGGTGCAGGTCGGCGCGGGCCTGTTCGGCGGCGGCGGAACGGGGCCGGTCACCGCTCCCGGGGAGCTCGATGGTGGCCGCTGCGAAGCCCTCCGCCGCGGAGTGCCGGGCCCGGGCCACCAGTCGGGGGTACATCTTGTGCGGTCCGCCGGGGTGGCCGATCAGGATCAGCGGGGCCGGCGCGGACGCGGATCCGGGCGTCCACAGGATGCCGGGGATCTCGCCGAGGGTGAATTCGCGCTCGAGGACGCCGTCGTCGAGGCGCTGTTCGGAAGTGAATCGCACGGTCGTGCCTTTCGGGAGTGCTCGTGAACGGCGCTCCCGGACGACCTATCGCCCGACCGTGACCCCTGAGGGGAGCACCCATGTCGATACGTTCACGGGTACCACCTCCTCGGTCTCTCGCACGGCCGCCGGAAAAGTAGCAGTGGTCGCTGTGGTCCGCCAACGGGTTTTTGCGGGCCTGTTCGGTCACGTGTCGGCCTTCGGTGGTGCGGGCGGGCCGCAGTGGGTTGATGAGCGCGCGGTGGTAGTCGCGGTGCTCGTGCGGAAGCCGTGGCCGGGGTCCGGCGTCGGTGTTGGCGGTGAGCGCGAGTGCCGAGGTGCACATCTCCAGCTCGGTTGCCCAGTCGCGCAGGATGACCGGGGTGAGGGTGCGGTGGTGCAGCATCGCGTCGCCGCCGCGGTGGTGGCGGCTGAACCAGAGGGCGCTGGTGCGGCGGTTCTGGTCGCTGTCCTTGGTGGGCTTGCGGAACGTGGCGCCGCCGAAGGTCCGCAAGCTGCGGTAGTCGGTGCCGGGCAGGCTGGGTGGTTGCCAGCAGTCCTGCTCGATCCAGCGCGCGATCGGGGGTCGTTCAGGTTCTTGGGTGGGATGCCACTGCAGGCGGGTGGGTCGAGCCGTGTGGCCCCGCAATCCTCCGTGCTGGGCGATGCTCAGCCCACCCATGTCACTGTGATCACGTCCACCCGCTGGTCGTACTCCAGGATCAGGTAGGTGACCATGCCCGCAGCCCCGAAGGGCAACGTCCGCACCTGGCCGGATGGGTAGTCCTTGTTCAGCGGAGCACCGTTCCAGGGAACCAGCGTGAGCACACCGAGTACCTCGGCGTAACCCAGGAGGGCCTCATCGGGCAGCGCGGCGATCTGCTCCAGCGCCTCGGGGTAGGTCGTGACCCGGTACACCTACCGGCCCAGGCGTTGCCTGATCAGCGCCTCGACGACTTCCTGCCCCACGCTGCCGGGGGGGCTCTGCCCGGTGCGCAGTGTCTGCTCGGCGGTGGCCATCAGGCGACGGTATCCCTCAGGTCCGTGCGCGGTGACCAGCCACGCCACGCGCCGCCAGGATTCGAGTGTCGCGTGGACGTCGTCCAGGCTCAGGGCGGCTTCGGCGTTGACCAGGGCCGCCCGCCACTGTCGGTCGAACTCGGGCTGGTCCTCCGGGAGCAGGGCCGCCCGGATCTCGCCCGGGGAGGCGTCGGCGAAGGGGGGCTTCGCGGCGACGCTGTGAGCCGAGAGGGGCATGGGTGCACCGTAGCGCGCGGGGATGGGTCGGCGCGGCACAAGTTGGCCCCGGTGTGTCTCTTGAGAGCGAACAGCGGCGTTGGACGCGCCCACTCCTGCTTAGTTACCGGTCTGCAAGTACCCGCCGAGTGCTCAGCCGGTCATGCCCCAAGATGGGCTCGCCGATGCAGCCAAGCCAGCTCCAGAGCGGTGCTGGTGGTGTCTGTGGTAGCCAGCCGGGGTCGCGGCGTTAGGCGCAAGCCCTGGAAAGGCGGCCCCGGTGACCGAGACCGAGATAGCCCAGGCGGTCACTGAGGTCTGGGTCAGTCCGACCTACGGGGATCGGTACTTCGTGATCCACCTACCCAATGGCGAGGGCTCGGTGATATTCCGGTACAAACCGGGGCCAGCACCGTCGAGGTGTTCACCGGCCTCGGTTACGGCCAGGGCGAGCTCGATCTCGACGAGATGGCGAAGGTCGTCGCCCAACTGACCCCCTGGCCGACCTCCCGAGAAACGACGCGCGTCCCCCACCGGCCTCGCCGAGCGCCCACCGATACTCGGCGGGCTGCCCAGGAGTCGACTCCCGGCAGTCGACAGCAGACGCATAATCCAGACCATCGCGCGAAGTGTCTGGAGTCTCAATCCCCAGGACGGCGGGTGCGGCCCAGGGTGCGCACCTCGTCGCTCAGTTCACGGACGGTCGGCACCGTCGGCCACAGTTCCCGCAGATGGGCGTGCAGCGTGCGCAATGCTGCCGCGAGCTGGGTGGATCGAGTGGCCCGACACACGACCAGAGCGTGCCTGGCCTGATCGACGGCCCGCTCCGGATCGCCGGCATCGGCGTACGCCTCGGCGGCGGCGATGGTGAAAACCGCCGCCCATTCGGAGCCGCGCTCGGCATCGGGTAGCTGGGTGATTCCGCTGGTCAGCTCGGTGGCTGCCCGGTTGGCGTAGCGGTGCCGGCGCAGCATGTGCCAGGTCAGTCCGCGTTGCATCGTGAAGAATCCCGCCCCGTACCAGTACATGTTGTCCGGTGCGTCGGCCTGCCGGACCAGTGCGGCGTCGGCGAGGTCAGCAGCCCACCCCATCATGCGGTCCATCTCCGTCACATCGCCGGTCATGGCCCAGCCCCGGGCCTGCTGGTAGGCGTTGAAAGCATGCTGGGTGACGTGCACCCGCTCGTCGCGCCCGGCGGCGCGGGACAGCGCGATCACCTCGTGGGCGTCCCCACGGTCCCACGCGAGGCTTCCCTTGAAGGACAGCGCCAGGGAGGTCAGATCCGGGTCGTCGAGCTCGACGCCGATCGCC
>JBOHHD010000345.1:0-4695 GCA_050700515.1 Pseudonocardiaceae bacterium | reverse complement strand
CCAATCCCACCGCGTGATCGGTGTCGATGACCGTTCCCCACCGCACGTCCACCCTGATTTCCTGGTTTCGGGCATGAGGATTCTTGCGGTTGGCGTAGATGATGCGGTGGGTCACCAAACCCCGCTGTGCTTTGCTCTTGGTGCGCTTGGCCATGCGGCTCTCTCTTTCGTCGGTGTCCTGCACTACCGTGGGCCGGTGGTTGGTGGTGCCGACCGGTCGCCGGGAGCGGAAAAACCGAGGTGCGCTCAGAACCGACGACCGGCCGGGTCTTAGGAAAACCTTTCAGGATAGGTGGGATGTTCGGGTGATGACACGGCGGCAGACATTTCTCGGAGCCGCATGTATCGAGGCACCGACCGCTTTTCTCGGGCGCACCGGACTGATACCGCACGCCATTCCCCGACCGACTGGCCTCTGAGACAGAAACCACCCAGCAGGGACCGACCAACCACCTGCCCCGCCAAGAGTCGCCCTTCACGGTGGCCTTGTTCCTGGTCGTCGGCGTGGTCCTGCCGCAGGGGAGGTGTCATCGGTGACCACCGCCGGGCAGGCCATGCTGGCGCAGCTGACGGCGATGAAACAGTACGGCAATGGCTGGGCCGACGATCCCCCCGATCAACACCGGGGCACTGAACCCATTCTGATAAAGCATCACCACAAAACCAAAAACCATAGGGATGCAGAGAACAGCTAGCACGATCCTTATCCAGCGAGGAGCAGGTGCCGGAATGGTCCGGAGCTCCCGCGCAGACTTGGGTCGGGGTGCTCGCAGCCGCAGCAACAACCAGATCATGAGCGTGACCCACCCCAACGCTAAAACAATCACCAGCGCGCCCACCAATCGGGTCGCCCCGGCGAATCGGGCGCCGCAGCACTGAGGAGTATGAGGGGGACCGCCAGCACAACAAGGGTCATCACCGACTTCACGATGCAACCGAGAATACGCATGAGGAAAGACTGTCCTGGAGAGAGGAAAGCACGACGGGAGTAGAAACCGGTTGCCGCCAGAAAGGGAAGGCTAGGAATCATTCGACGACCGACGGCCAACCGGAACGCCGTACCCCCACCGATCGCGCGGTTGGGGTGTCGGGGGTCGACCGTCGCGCCGGGGGGCAACCATCACCGGCTGGCGGGCAGGGGACGGTCGGGACCTGCGGGAGGCGGTCGTCCCTGTCCAGTTTGATCCTCGGGAGCACGTCAGTGGTGTCAGAACCGAGGGCCGATGCCGCCTGACTCGAACCGGAGCGGTCGGCTTGCTCTTTTGCACCCGGCGACGGCCCAGGCTGCTGGTCCAGCTCGCGAGCCAGTAAACCCAGCAACAGCGTCTCATCGGGTTGGTGCAGCCAGAAGCACGCCCAGACCCGGACCTGACAACGCCGCCGCCCCCATCTCATCAGTGCACCCGGACCCCGACACGACCGGCACCGACCCCGCCGATCCACCGGATGCTCCTCCACCAGCGAATACAACGCCGCACACACCCGCCACGACACCGAACCCATTACATGCTCTGCACCGGGCCCCGACTCCACCACCGCCCCCAGAACACCACGCAACCGCTCCCGCACCAGGCCATAGCCGGTCTGGTAAACAGTGGGACCCTCGCTGATCACGAGCATGACGTCGACACCACCCGCCGCCGGGCGGACAACACCGACTGCACTCCAGACAACCGCTTCGAACCGCCGGGACTGGGACGCACAATCCGGCGGACCGGACCGTGCTGAGCCATCCTTGGTTTCATGGTGCTCCTTCCCTGCTTCGGCGCACCTGGATGTTGGCATCTGCTTGGGTACGATGGATTTTCGTAGGACGGCGCTGTTCCAACAGGAGGCAACTCATGGGGGCATGAATTGGGGGCAAGCGTGCCCCTGCACTCTCAAGGTACGATTCGGTTATGGATGACGACGACATCGACCGCCCTGAGTGGGCACAGCGGATTCGACGAGAAAGGGTTGTTCGCGGCTGGTCCCAGACGGATTCCGTGACTGCCATGCGCACATTCTCTGATGCGCCGTTACCAGCTGGCTTGCTAGATCAATGGAAACGATGGGAACGTGGTCGAAATAAACCCGATGAATTCTATAGGCCGCTCATTGCCGCAATATTTGGCACTGTTGTGGAATCGATCTTTCCGAGTAAGGTCGTTCAGGTCTCGCGTACGACGGATGAAATTCTTCTCAGCCATACCGGCATGGACACGCACGGGCTTGTGCAACGCATCCGGCGGTCATCAGTCGACAATACAACCTTAGATGCACTAGCGCTCACAGTGGAGCAATTGTGCTGCACCTATGCCCAACGTGACGCAAATGAACTCATAACAGAGAGTCGAGAATGGCTGTCGCGGATCACGCATCTTCTTGATAAACGGCTTACGCTCACTCAACACAAGGATATCCTCGATGCCGCTGGCTGGCTCACCCTCTTGATAGGATGTATGGAATACGACACAGATCAGCATCAGGCGGCTGAGGCGACGCGTGTCGGAGCATTGCAGCTGGCATCCGAGGCAAACAACGTAGTGCTCGCTGGATGGGCTCATGAGATGCGAGCGTGGTTCGCGCTGACCAAGGGCCGCTACCGCGATGTCATCGAATCCGCTCAAGCCGGGCAGGATGTAGCACCGGGAAGGTCGGTTTCCGTGCAGCTCTTGGCTCAGGAGGCCAAAGCCTGGGCGAGGATGGGCACCCCACGGAATGTAGTGCGTGCTCTCGAAAAGGGCCGCGTCCTTCTGGACTCACTTCCCTACCCTGAGCGACCTGACAACCACTTTGTCGTCGATCCCGAGAAGTTCGACTTCTATGCAATGGACTGCTACAGAATTATTGGCGACGACAAACTTGCCGAAATGCACGCACGCGAGACAATCAGAAAGACAACCACTCCCGACGGTAAAGATCTCGCACCGATGCGCAGGGCCGAAGCCGAGATCACCCTTGGTGTGATTGCCGCAAGGAGTGGTGCGATTGAGGAAGCCATCAGTTACGGTCACAAGGCGCTTAGCATAGATCGACGTTCTCGGCCGTCGCTCCTCATGGTGATCTCCGAGCTCGATCGAGCTTTACGGGAACGTTATCCGGGAAATTCCGATGTGCATGCCTTTTGTGCCACCTTAGAGGCTGCCATGAACGTCACCTTTATACGTCCCTTGGCATGAGAAATAGTAATCTTGAACGGGACGCCGATTCGTGAATCCATCACGTGAGGCAGCCCATTCATTACTGAACACTCAGCCGACATGCACCAGGCGGCATACTGGCAAGCTACTCGCACCCGATACTGCATGCCCGGCGCATCGTCGGTTGCGGGAGGCCATTCCATGTCGCTGTCACAGGCAGCCCTGCTCTACATCGCACAGGTGTCCGCGTTCTCGTTACCATCCTTGCCGCTTAACGGTGTACAACCTTGGATTGTCGAGTCAGCTCACGCCTTTCACGCTACAGCCCCAGGGCGTCGCGATGCTGCCAGGCCAGCGCGAGGCAGGCTGAGCCTGATTCTGCCATTGGCTCGGTCTCCAGCATCCGGCGCACCGCCGCCTCGGTGAACGGAACACCCTCGATGGGTGTCCCACCGCCGACAGCAACGATCTCGCCTTCCTCGTTGTACCGCACCATCGAACCGAACAGCTCGGTGAACACATCATCGTCGATAACCATCACGGTCAGGACGCCAGCGGTGAGGGTAAGCGCATCCAGGCCGAGACCAAGAAGGAACACGGCCACCGAGCCATGTGCCCGGGCTGCCTGGAGCCGCTGGAACAACGGCCATTGCTCGTAATCGATCGACTGGCTGCGGGTGCCGTCATGCTCCGATTCACCGAGCAATTCCTCGGAGTACTCCCGCACTATGTTGCGCCACAGATCGAAGTCATTGCGCCGGTCCCACAGACCTACGCTGGATGGTTCGAATTCCCCGGTAGGAATCACGCCATAGATACCACCGGCGGTGGCCACCTTTGCCGGGTCGCGCCAATGCAGCAGAAACGAGGGCTCGGCCGGATAGCGGCGCAAGCGAATTGTCAACACGGCGAACCCCGGGTTGACCGCGCGACGATGCAGATCAAACGGGTCACCAACCAGCTCCCGAAACGGCAGTTGCCCGCGTAGGTGTTCTGGAGAACTGGGCAGGCCCTCAGCCATGCACACCGCAGCCATCTCGTGCCCCAATGCTTCGCAGACATCAAGCCTGTCGAAATAGGATGCCAGCCCGAACCCCATCCGCCGCGCGGTCAACGAGACATCCAGCAAACGGTAGCTTGGGCTGTTCCAGAACAACGTAGGCGGACTCAGATGCTTGATCGCCGAGGTGTAGCGCTCGAATCGCAATTCGGCGGTGCGCAGTGGCCGGGTCGCCTCCGATTCCGGCTCCGATCCGTCCACTCCCACGGTCTGAGGTGTCTCATCGAGCCGCAACACCAACGAGCCCAGCTCCATAGGTTCGCTCGGCAACCATTCGGCAGGCGCAATCACCGCTGTTCGGGGCAGCCGGTACTCCACTGGGTAAAGTCGCGCCACCAGCGCCCCCAACTCACGGCGGTGCTGGTTGAACCAGCGGCGCTCCTCGCGCCAGCACAGCCTACTGGCGGCGATCTGCGGGCTGGCATCGTCGCGAGAGCCCAGCCTGAGGACCGACCCGCAGGACAGGCCAAGGTCCTCAGCCGCGATACCCAACTTGGCCACGATCTTGCGGCG
>JBOHHD010000344.1:0-5244 GCA_050700515.1 Pseudonocardiaceae bacterium | reverse complement strand
CCTCGGGGAACACCACAACGGCCCCCTCGCAGCTCAGCAGCTGGACCGCGATCAGCAGCGGCGCGCGATCGCGCGCGCCGCGGCGCACCGCCAGCTGCCCGAGCCGGGGTAGCAGCCAGGCGAAGGGACCACGGAACATCTCCTCCTTGATCAGGAAGGATGCCCCCCGTCCCAGCAACCCGTACAGCAGCGGGCCGTCCACCATCGCGGTGTGGTTGGCAACCACCACGAGGGGTCCGCTCTTCGGAATCCGCTCGCGGTGCCAGACGTGCAGCCGGTAGGCGACGAAGAAACACCAAGTGCCGATCCAGCGGGTGAAGCCCTGTAGCCATGGCCAGGTGCCTTCGAGCAGCCCCGTCACTGCTCGACCCGGGCGGCAGGCACCACCATCTTGCGCTGGACCACCAGCTCGTGGAGCTTATCCAAGACCGCGTCGATGTCCAGAGCAGTGGTATCCAGCTCGACCGCGTCATCGGCGGCTCGCAGCGGAGACAGCGCCCGGCTGGAGTCCAGCCGGTCGCGCCGCTCGACAGCGCGGCGGACCTCCGCCACATCGACGAGACCGTCCTGGGCGGCCCGCCGGGCGGCCCGCTCGACCGCATCCGCGGTGAGAAAAATTTTCAGCGGGGCGTCAGGTGCCACCACTGTGCCGATATCGCGCCCCTCCACCACGATGCCGCTACCGTAGGCAGCCGTGTCGTGGATGACCCGTCGTTGCTGGGCGACGAGCATCGCACGCACCTGCGCCACTGCGGATACCGGGCTGACCGCGGTGGTCACCGCCGGGCCACGGATCTCCCGCGCGACATCCTCACCGTCCAGCAGCACTGTGGACCCAGCCGGATCGGTGCTCACCTCGATGCGCAGCAGCGCAACCACCAGCGCCACCGCGCACGGGTCAGCAGGATCAGCACCGGCCCGCAGGACGCCCAGGGCAGCGGCCCGGTACATCGCACCGGTGTCTAGATAGTGCGCCCGCAACGATGTCGCCAGCCGGCGGGCCACAGTGGACTTCCCGGTGCCCGAAGGCCCGTCAAGCGCCACCACGCCCTGCAACCTGCCATCTTGCTGCACCCGAATGACCTCCTACGTCGCGAACTCGTCCATTCTGCCTGGCACAGGCTCGCTGGACGGAGTTGATCCCGATCGCACTGCTGGTGACAAGGCGGAAAACCACGAGCTTTTAGCCGGTGCTTCCGGCTACCGTGCAGCTCGGGAGATCAATCGCGTCACGGGGAGTCATTATGTCCATACTCGCAGTCGAGGCGGAGGGGCTGGTGAAGACCTTCGGGTCTACCCGCGCGCTCGACGGCGTTGAACTGCAGATCCGGCGCGGTACCGTGCTGGGTCTGCTCGGTCCCAACGGTGCAGGCAAGACGACAACCGTCCGCATCCTTACCACCCTGCTCAAGCCGGACTCCGGACGTGCGCAGGTGGCTGGAGTGGACGTACTCGCCGACCCGCAGGGCGTGCGCCGCAAGATCGGGCTGTCGGGGCAATACGCAGCCGTTGACGAGATCTTGACCGGGTTCGAGAACCTGTACATGGTGAGCCGGCTGTACGGGATACCTCGGCGCGCCGCCCGCGCCAGGGCACGCGAGCTGCTCGCCAGGTTTCACCTCGACGAAGCCGCGGAGCGGCCCGCGAAGACCTATTCCGGAGGCATGCGACGACGTCTGGACCTGGCAGGGGCGCTCGTCGCCAGACCGGAGGTGATCATACTCGACGAGCCGACCACGGGCTTGGATCCTCGTGGTCGCCTGGAAACGTGGGAGGTGATCGGCGAGCTGGTCACCGAAGGCACCAGCGTGCTGCTCACCACCCAGTACCTGGAGGAGGCAGACCGGTTGGCCGACACCATCGCGGTGATCGACCGCGGCCGGGTTATCGCTCGCGGGACCTCCGATCAGCTCAAGGCCCAGGTGGGGGGCGAGCGTCTGGAGCTGGTGATCGACGACGCCGGATACCTTCCGGAGGTGGCGCAGGTACTCGCCGAGATCGGCTCCGGTGAAGCCACGATCGACGCTCAGGCCCGGCGGGTCAGCATCGTCGTCGAGGAAGGCGCCAAGTCGTTGATCGAGGCACTGCGCAGGCTCGCCCTGCAGAGCATCACGGTGCAGGACGTCGGTCTGCACAGACCCACCCTCGACGATGTGTTCCTGGCGCTGACCGGCCACGCCGCCGAGCAGGCCGACGACGCAGGCCCCGACCTGGTGACAGTCGCAGGAAACAGGACGAAAGGAGTCCGGCCGTGACGGCGGCAACCTCGGTGCTGCGTGACGGCGGCATCATCACCTGGCGCAACTTGATGCACCTTCGGCGAATCCCAGATCTGCTGGTGACCGCCACCGTGCAACCGATCATGTTCGTGCTGCTGTTCGCCTACGTGTTCGCGGGCAGCCTGGGGGGCGACGCCTACCGCGAGTTCCTCATCGGCGGGATCTTTACCCAGACCGTGGCGTTCAACGCCGTATTCACGACGATAGGACTGGCCAGCGACCTACAGAAAGGCGTCATCGACCGATTCCGTTCGCTGCCGATGTCCCGGATCGCAGTGATCCTCGGACGGACCACCTCCGACCTCGTGATCAATGTGATCACCTTGCTGGTCATGAGCGTGACCGGCCTGGTGGTCGGATGGCGGATCCACAGCGGAGTATCCGACGCGCTGGCCGGCTACGGGCTGCTGCTGCTGTTCGCGTTCGCGATCTCCTGGATAGGCGCCTTCATCGGACTGCTGTGCCGCACGGTGGAGGTGGCGCAGAGCGCCGGGTTGATCTGGCTGTTCCCCTTCACCTTCATCTCCTCGGCGTTCGTACCGACCGGGAACCTGCCCGCCGTGCTCAAGGTGGCGGCCGAGTGGAACCCGGTGACCGCGGTGGCCAACGCCAGCCGGGAACTGTTCGCCAACACGGCGCCAGCCACCTTTCCCCTGCCCGGCGGCTGGCCCGGGCAACATTCAGTGTTGTACGCGGTGGTGTCGTCAGTCATGATCATCGCAGTGTTCGTACCGCTCACAGTGGCCCGTTACCGCCGGGTTGCCAGCCAATGAACCTGGCACGCCGGGTGCTGTTCTACAGGCCGACCGCGCGATAGAGACCGCCGACCTCGCCTTGGGACAGCATCCGGACCGTGCCGGTTCGCTGCTGACCGAGGCTGAGATCGGCTATCGCGGTGCGTACCAGCCGTAGTACGGGGTGTCCTACCTGAGCCAGCAGCCTTCGCACGATGTGCTTGCGGCCCTCGTGCAGCACCACCTCGACGAGCACCTTGCCGGGTAGCGCCTGCACGATCCGGAACCCGTCCACGGCTACCGGGCCATCGTCGAGCGCGATCCCCGCGCGCAAGGTGCGACCCAGGGCACGGGGCACCGGGCCGGGCACCTCAGCGAGATAGGTCTTCATGACCCGAGATGAGGGATGCATCAGCCGGTGCGCGAGCTCCCCATCGTTGGTGAGCAGCAACAGACCTTCGGTGTCGGTGTCGAGACGACCGACGTGGAACAGGCGCTGGGCGCGCTGAGCCACGTAGTCACCGACACACGGTCGCCCCCGGTCATCAGCCATCGTGGAGTGCACGCCCCGCGGCTTGTTCAGCGCGAGATGCACCACGTCCGCGCGCAGTTCCAGTCGCATGCCGTCGACATGGATGACGACCTGTTCGGGATCGACGCGCACCCCCATCTCGCGCACCACCGCGCCGTCCACCTGCACCCGGCCACGCGCGATCATTTCCTCCGCGGCGCGCCGGGAGGCCACTCCCGCCTGGGCGAGCACCTTCTGCAGGCGCAGTGCGGATGACTTCTCAGAACTGGACATCGTCGATGGAATCCACATCGGGTAGCAGCGGGGCGATCGGGGGTAGATCCTCCAGCGAGGGCAACCCGAGCCGCTCCAGAAACAGTTCGGTCGTCCGGTACAGCACGCCCTGGGTGCTCGAGTCGAGCCCAGCCTCCTCCACCAGACCACGGGCGAGCAGCGTGCGCATCACCCCGTCGACATTCACCCCGCGCACGGCGGCGACCCGGGAGCGAGTAACCGGTTGGCGGTAGGCCACCACGGCGAGAGTCTCCAGAGCGGCCCTGGTCAGCTTGGCACGCTGTCCCTGGAGCAGCAGTCTTTCCACGAACGGGGCGTACAGATCCCGGGTGTAGAAACGCCACCCGTCGGCCACTCGGCGCAGATCGATTCCCCGTCCCGCCTCACGGTAGCCCGTGTGCAACCGGTGCAGCGCATCGACCACCCGCTGCACCGGTTGGTCCAGGGCGCCCGCCAGCACGTCCTCTGCGGCTGGAGAATCCACCACCAGCAGCAACGCTTCGAGCGCAGCATCGAGTTCGCCGTCACCGGACAAAGTGGGCAGTTTTTCGAGTTCGGTAGACACTGGCGCCAGTACGGGTATCGGGTCGGACGCCGGCACGCTCACCGATGGTCCTCCCCGTCATCAGTCACGGAATCAGTCCGCTCGGAGCCACCAGTCTCCGAACCACCGGTCCAGCGCACATGCAGGTCGCCGAGGGGGTCGAGCTGATCGAACATCACCAGTGCCTCGCGATAGAGCTCCAGCAGTGCCAGGAAGCGGGCCACCACCTCTCTGATGTGCTCGCAGTCGGACACCAGGGTACGAAAGCTCGCCCGGCCGTGGCGGGCGAGCCAGCTGCGTAGCAGCGCGGCCTGTTCGTGCACCGAGACCCGGACGGTGTGCAGATGCTCCAGTGACACCGTCGGTGGCGGTTTGGGCCGGAACACCACAGCAGCGATCTCCGCGAACCGGGCCGCGTCAACACCCAGCATCACCTCGGGAAGCAGGCTTGCGTAGCGCTCCTCCATCGCCACAGAACGCGGATAGCGGCGTAGCGCGCCAGCCTCCAGCTCCGCGAACAGGGCCGCAACCTGCTTGTACGCCCGGTACTGCAACAGCCGCGCGAACAGCAGATCTCGCGCCTCCAACAGTGCCAGGTCCTCCTCGTCCTCGACATCCGCGGCAGGCAGCAGCCGGGCGGCCTTGAGATCGAGCAGGGTCGCGGCGACGACCAGGAACTCGGTCGTCTCGTCCAGATCGAAGCGGTCCCCCAGCTCCCGCAGGTGCGTGATGAACTCATCGGTCACCTGGTGCAACGCGACCTCGGTCACATCCATCCGCTGCTGGGAGATGAGCGCAAGCAGCAGGTCGAATGGGCCCTCGAAGTTCTCCAGTCGTACGGTGAAACGACCGGACTCGGCGGCACCCTCCGCCGCTACCGAG
>JBOHHD010000343.1:0-1545 GCA_050700515.1 Pseudonocardiaceae bacterium | reverse complement strand
GTCCTCGGGGGGCGCTCCATCGGCGGCCGGCCAGGTATCACAGGATCGTGCTCAGGTGGCCAGGACCAGGTAGCTCGGCGATAGCGCCGGTCACACAGGGGATGCACAGATCGCTTCCAGGTCGGCTCGCGGGCTCCAGACCCTCCGCGGCGAGTCGCAGACCGCAGAGAGTCTGGACCGAGCCGACCGCCTCGGCCTCCTGGAGATCGCTCGGCTCGATGGCGTGGAATTTGCCACCGGGGGGAACCGCCCACCGCACCTCGGTCATGGTTGTCATCATCTGACCTCTTTCCCCTCTAGCTCGACGCTGTGTAGTGGATCAGGTCTGTTTCAGTCATCCCACTTCTATCAACGGTGGTCACGCCGGAAACTTGAGGATGTCGCGCCCGAACCCCCCGATGTCGGTGTCGGTGAGACGCACCGTGTGTGTCCGCATCCCCGAGTCCACCCGATCAGTCATTGCCACCCTCCGTTCGGCGCTCCGGCGGTACCGTCGGGACGTAACGACCGCGGCCGGGGCGTGTTCATGTGCGGACCCCGAAGCCCGCGAGCGCACGGCGTTGCAGGTGATCGTGGTGTCATTCTTCGCGCTCTATGTCACCGTCGAATCGGTGCGCTCGCTGCTGGGCGCAGAATCCGCCGAGCACTCGGGAGTGGGATCGTGCTGGCCGCGGCTGTCGCTGGTGGTCCTGCTGTTCCTGTCCTACACCCAACAGTGCACTGGGCGTGAGCTGGAGTCGGCCAGCGCGGTCGCGGACTCCAACCACCACCTCGTCCGCGTTGTCGGCTCGTACTCATCTGGTGGAAACCAGGCAGTTGCTGGTGTTCGGTCTGGTCGGCACGGGGCTTCAGGTTGATCATCACGCTGTCACCGTCTGGCAGGCGGGCCGGCAACTGGTGAGGTGTGCAGGGTTGTCATGTGGCTGACATCCTGCCGGGTGATGAGTCCAACCGGTCTTCCGCTCCGGTGATCTTTGCCTCGATAATCACCGAAGGTGAATACTCATCGGGAACGAAAAAGTCCGGAGCCTGTTCGAACCCGGGAATGCGTTCGGCTCGGCGAGTCTTCCGAAACGGGATGCGGGCATGGGTCAGCTGCTCTTCAATCGCGCTCTCCATAACGTCACCAACGAGCTCGGAGACCGAATCGCGGTGGCTGGCGAACGGGCGGCCCAGGTATCGTTCGTACAGAAGAATGGCGTAGGGAACGTGGTGAGTCGCAACGTGTCGAAGGCTAGCCAACCCTTCCTTAGTGTCGACTTTTTCCAGCCGGTGGATGAGACCATCCGGCGCTTCGACCGCTCCCTCCGCCAGAACCTTGCAAGCGGCGGTGAGTAGCGCATTAGTGCGCATGGCTGTGATCTGCGATGAGCCGCCGGCCATGCGGAAGTAGCTCGGATCTCGCTTGACTTTTCCGTCAAGTGTGCGAGTCCAATTTGTTTGAGAAAGCCAAGTTCGGCACTTCCTCGCGGGCGAGGTCCTCCCACGCGATACGCAGAGCCTCGTATGCCTTCTGAAAGTCCGCATAGGTCACAAACGCTGACC
>JBOHHD010000342.1:0-9426 GCA_050700515.1 Pseudonocardiaceae bacterium | reverse complement strand
TGTAGGCGCAGAAAGTGCAGGTCCACGGTGTCATAGCCGACAAGGCAACGCGGCGCCCGCTCCCGGAGCTGCTCGATCAACGACCACGCCACATGCGGGCGGGAGAGCACGGCAAGGGTCAGCGCCTCACCCGCCTCACGGAGGAAGGTGGACTGCCCCGGCCCGTCGGGAATCACGGTGATTCCCTGCTGCCGCAGCTCGCTGGTGTAGGGCTGGAGAAGAGCACCGTTGGAGGGAAAGAACACCACCCGCTCACCCAGCGCGACGAGCTCGAGCAGCAGCCGGTGCATCCGCATCGATCCCGAGTCGCGATCGGGAGTGGGGATCTGGTGGTCGGCGACGAGCACCAGACCACCGTGGTGACCAGCGGGCCCGCGGTGTCGCGCAAGCCAGAGGTTGCGCGCACTGGGGGCCGCGAGGTGGTTGGTCAGGGTCTCGCCCCACTTCTCCACGAACAATGCGCGGTTGATCTCCTGGTACCGCTTGATGCCAGTCGCGGTATCCGTGCCGTGCGAGATTCCCTCGTGGTGCACCACCACCGCTTGGGGCTGCACCACCGTGCGGTGTCCCGTCGCCCGGATCGCGAAAGCCAAGTCGGTGTCTTCGTAGTAGGCCGGAGCGTATTGCTTGTCGAACCCACCGACGAGGTCGAACAGCTTCCTGCGCACCAGAATGGCCGCTCCGGAGCAGTAGTCGACGTCGCGGCGCACCTGGAACTCGGCTGCCCCCGCGTCGAGGTGGCGCCCATAGTTCCAGCCTGATCCGTCTGCCCAGATGATGCCGCCGCTTTCCTGAAGCCGTCCGTCGGGGTAGACCAGCTGAGCACCGACCAAGCCGATTTCCTCGTCCGATTCCGCGGTGCCGACCAGTGCGTCCAGCCAGCCAGGTCGCACCTCGGTGTCATTGTTGAGGAACAGCAGATAGATCCCCTCGGCGTGACCGGCACCCAGATTGCACGCCCCGACGAACCCGAGATTGCGCTCGGCGCGCACCAGCCGTACCCCCGTACTGGCCGCCACCATCTCCGCGGTGTGGTCCGGCGAAGCATCATCAACAACCAGCACCTCGAACGGGACCGTCGCCCGGGACGCCTCGATGCTGGCCAGGCACTGCTGGGTGTAGTTCCACTTGCCGTGCACCGGCACGATGATGCTCACCACCGGCGTGCTGCTGGTGCGCACCCGCACCGGCCCGGAGGCCTGCGGTTCGGGAACAGCGCTGGGTTGCCGTCCCCAAGCCCGCTCGTAAAAATCACGGCGTCGCGTCCCTCGGGGTGCCGCCCGCTCCACGGCACGCCGGTAGCCGGAGATCAGCCGCTGCGCGGTGGCCGACTGCTCCGCCCGCAACGCCTGCGCCTCCGCTTCCCACTCAGCCGCCCGGCGTTGCGCAGCACCGGCGATCTCCTGCTGCTGAGCCACCTGCGCCCGCGCCTGCTCAGCATCACGCTGTGCAGTGACCAGCTCGATATGCACCTGCTCCAGACACCGCGCAGCAGCGTCCCGCTCCTGCGCCCGCGAATGCTCGTGCCGCTCCCGCTCATGCATGAGCGCGCGCTGAGGATCGCGGACGAGGGACAGATCGGGATCGATCAGAACGCTGAACTCGGGCACCACCGGCAGCGGCGCATCAGAAGCGATACCAAGGAAATAAGTATGCGGTAACTCCTCGGTCAAGCTCCAACCACCGTCAGGATCTCGCTGCAGGGACTGCCCCGCTCCGGACCAGGACGCCTCCCGTTGCGGATCGCCGGTGATGAGAGAGCCCACCGCAACGTTCTGGCGCAGCACGGCGAAGTGACCGAATGATCCTCCCAGCAGCTCCCGGAACTCCGGCTCGGTCAGCTCGCGGACATGAAACGGGTTGTCGTTGCCGTGCTCATGGCTGTACACGGTTATGTCCGGCGTGCTGGTGAGGAACAACCCCCCGGGGGCCAACAGGCCACGCACCAGCGCCATCAGCGTGTCCTGCTCCACGACGTGCTCCAGTGCCTCGAAGCAGGTGATGACGTCGAACTGTTCGGCACCGGCGAGCAACTCCGGATCGATCATCGATCCGATCGTGAAATGCAGGTTCTCCCGCTGATAGTGCGCCGAGGCGTGCTCCACGGTCAGGGGATCGATATCGACGCCGATCACCTCTCGCGCCCCGCGGGCCAGTAACGCGGGCCCGAAGCCCTCCCCGCAGCCCAGATCGAGTACCCGGGCACCGGCAACGAATCGAGCCGCCAGCGCGTATCGGTGGTAGTGCTCATAGATCACCTGTAGGTCATCGGTCCATGGCACGCAACGCTCACCAGTCCACTCGATACGGCGGTCTGCAGGTGCCAACGACCCAGGCCGGTGGTGAATGAGGTCGTCCATGTGGAGGTCTCCCTACGTTGAGCGCGTCAGCGGGCAGGCTACCGAGGGTGTTGCGGGGCTCACGGGGGGCCAGCGATTCAGGGCGCCGAAGGGGCTCCGACCGCTACTGTGAATGCCATGTCGATGACCGAACGCAGGCCCATCGACGTCCATGAGGCATGGTTGCCGAAAGAACATCCCCTCCATCGCCCGCGCCATGGGGGCCGTCAGCTCGCCGCGCTGCTCTGTGCGGGCTTGTTCTTCCTCGGCCCGATCATCGCGCTGGGCATAGGCGCCGAAGTCGCTCGGTTCGAGAATCGACCGCTGGCCGCGTTCCCTGACCCCCGGGCCGGTTGGAGCTGGTTCGCCGGGCTGTCTGCCTGGGCGCAGGATCACCTGCCGTTCCGCGACACCGCGGTGCGCACGACCGAAGGGGTGAGCCGGGGGTTGTTCGGCGAGCCTCTACCGTTATCCGTGGCCGGATCAGAACATCCAGGCGCGCCGCAGGAGTCGGTCGGGCCTGCGGTTCCGTTCGTACCGGATTGGCAATCCGAAGTTCCGACGGTCTCGGCATTCCCTTCGGTAATCGAGGGCACCGACGGCTGGCTTTACCTCGGGGCGTACGTCAGTGGCGCGTGCGCACCGTCCCGCTCCCTGAACGACACCTTGGCGTCGTTACACAGGTTGCGGGGGATGGTGGAGGACTCCGGGCGGCAGTTCCTCCTGGTAGTAGCACCCGACAAGATGACCATGGTGCCCCAATACCTGCCCGATGATTATCTGGGACGTGAATGCGCATCGCAGGCCAGCGCACAATTCTGGCCCGCGGTGATCGACGAGACCAGCACGATCGACCTGCGTCCCGCGCTGGCCGACATCGCCGGACGCACCGGGTCCCCGGTCTACTCCCCGGCCGACACCCACTGGACTCACGAGGGCGGCCTGGCAATGACTTACGCACTCGCCGAACGGATCGACCCCGGTATCACCCAGACCTGGCAGGTGGCGCCGGTTGGTTCCCTCCCCTGGCCAGACGACATCAGCCCACTGCTCGGCCGTGGCGGCGAACGAATGCTCCAGAAATACTCTCTTGCTCCAGCGGGGGGAGAGGACCGCGCCAACCCAGTGATCAGTGACTTTCGCACCGCACTACGAATGACCTCAACGCCGACCACGGGCACTATTGACCGACCAGTGCGCATGATCGCCGATTCTTATTCCCAGTTCGCCAGTCCCTATCTCGCCGCAGCCTGTACCGACATCACCATGGTCCATCCCGACACCGTCGCCGCCGACCCCTCGTCGACAGGGCAAATGCTGGCCGAAGGGGAAATTGTGGTGGTTGAGGTGGCCGAGCGACACTTACTGAGTGGGACCTCACCGATCCTGCTTCAACCGGTGATCGACCAGATCGGTCACCAGCTCGCCCAGCAGCCAATCCGCTGACTCCACTGGCGGAGCTCGCCACTGGCGGAGCTCACCCCAGCCTGGCGCAACCCGACGAATCACCCCCATCGATGGCGGCCGGCAATGCCGAGGCCGGCGAATCACTCGAGCATGTCGTCCAACCGCGCTTGTAAAGCCTTCAGCTCCGCGACACCGCCGAGCGCGGAGGAACCTCGACTGCCCCGCGCAAAGGACAGCTCGACGAGGTCCACCCGCGACTCGACGAACGCGTCAACCCGGCTGCGCACTTCCGATATCAGTGCGCGTGCTCCGCCCACCTCGAGGAGTCAATGCTCATCCACCTCGGACGACGGTAGTCGTCCGCCGCCACGGGGAAGAGTCAGCTGCCACTGGAGCTGTTGGTCGGCGGTCGTTCCACGAGCTGGCTGAGGTACAGCTGCTCGCCGAGCTTGTCCATCAGCTCCAGGTTGGTCTCGAGGTAGTCGATGTGCTCCTCCTCGTCAGCGAGAATGTGCTCGAAAAGGTTCGCGGTGGTGATGTCGCCCTTCTCCCGGCACATCGCGATACCGGGACGTAGCCTTTCGACAACCTCCAGCTCGACGGCCAGGTCCGACTGGAACTGCTCGCGCACGGTCTGCCCCACCCGCAGGTTGAACAGCCGCTGGTAATTCGGCAGCCCCTCAAGAAACAAAATGCGGTCGGTGATCCGCTCCGCATGCTGCATCTCCTCGATGGACTCCTTGCGGGTGTGCTCCGCAAGTTTGGTAAACCCCCAATTGGCCTGCATCTTGGCGTGGAGAAAGTACTGGTTGATCGCGGTCAGCTCGCTGGTCAACTGCTCGTTGAGCAGCGCGAGAACTTCTTCGTCGCCACGCATGTGCCCGAATGTTCCTTTCCAGTAAGTCACGGTGGACGTCCGAGATTACTCCGATCTCGGGTCCATTGTCACCCAAGGTGAGGCTTCCCTGGTAAAACCGTGACGGAAAGTAGTCAGGCGCTCCGTGGTAGCTGACCCCACAACTCGTCGGAGGGAATGCCGAGCAGATCAGCGATTCGTTCGTGGCAAGATCCGCAGCCGGTGCCCGCACCACACCGGTCGCCCACGTCCTCAATGGTGCTCGCACCCGCAGCGATGCATCCGTTCACCTGGGCGTCGGTTACGGCCCGGCAAATGCAGACGTACATGGCGGCGTCCCCAGCAGCGACGATAAGGCAAGCCTTAGCAAAACAGATCATCGGTCTGCCGTCCACCCTCACGACCACCTCACACCCCAGTCCACCCCAAAGGCGGCAAGCGCCGGCCCGGACGACCGTGGCGTAGAGACGCTCCCTGGGCCGGCCGCCGCAGTGATCCGTAGCCGTACTCATCGGCCGGGGTCACCGTGCGGGTGCTGTCCATGCGCGGGAGCCGGGTTTCCCCGCATGTTGCAAAGATGAACACGAGCTATATAGAGTTGTTCATATATCCGTCAACCGAGACAGGCCCGGCATGAGCAGCGAGACCCGTGACGATGACATCGTCGGTACCTCAGGGGACGTCGAGCCGGGAGCAACTGTCCCGAACACCGCGAGAGGACCGAGCTGATGGGGGCGCAACCCAGCGATCCGGCGTGGATGCGACTGCTGTTAGTGCTGTTGGAGGGTCGGGACGGGCAGTGGTGGCGTGGGTGCCTGCTGCTGGTGCTGGCCGGGGTGGTCGGGGTGGCGTTGGTCGGTGCGCTGTCGCTGGCCGGCTGGGTCGGCGGCGTGCTCGGCGCCGGATCGGTGACCGCAGGTACCGCCGCCCTTGCTCGGCGCCGCAGGCGCACCCGACGCTGAATGACCGCTGCGTTGCTCGTCCGGGACACATGTCCGAGGAAGCGGATCGGGCACAAAATCGCCCTTCTCCGTCGTGGCTCTTCTCCCGAACAACCGGTTATGACGGCGCTGGGTTCGACGCTTCGGGGTTCGACGCTTCGGGGTTCGACGCTTCGGGGTGACCGCTCATCGTGTTCTCGGATTATTTTTCCGAAGTGGCCTGGCATCCCCAAAAATTGTCAGTGCCAGCCGGGAGAATGAGTGCGTGATGGCGGTGGTGCAGGACCCCGAGCAGACCCGGATCGAGGGGGTGCTCACGGTGCTGCGCGACGCCGAGGCCGACTTCCGGCGGTCCTATTCTCGGGTTCTGGAAGTGGTCGCGGAGTTGGACGCGGAGCAGGCAGGTGCCACAGCTGGGTTCGGGACCACAGCCCGACTGCTGGCCGGAGTACTCAATCTGTCCCCGGGCGAGGCCCGCACTCGGGTAGAGCACGCCGAGTTGCTCACCGCGCGGGGATCGTTGACCGGTGCGGTGTTGCCCCCGGTGCTGCCGGCCACCGCCGCGGCGTTGGCTGCCGGGGCGATCGGGCCCGGCCACCTACGGGTGATCACCGCGACGATGCGCCGGATTCCCCCGACCACCCACCCCGAGGAGATCGCCCAGGCCGAGCAGACCCTGGCGCAGATGGCGCGCAGGTTCGACCCTCCCGCTCTGGGCCGGATCGCCGAGCGACTGCTCGCATATCTGGATCCCGACGGCACCGCTCCCCGCGAGGAGCCCGAAGCGCAACGGGAACTGCGGGTTCGCACCGGCCCTGACGGAACCGTGCGCCTGGCCGGGACCCTCGATCCTGAAGGTGGCGCCCGCGTCACGGAGGTCCTGAGCTCCCTCAACTCCCGCCGCCCCCCGATCGACGGGGTCCCCGACGAGCGCAGCCCGGCCCGTCGTGACGCCGACGCGCTGGTCGAAGCGATGACCAGCCTGCTCGACCAAGGGGATCTGCCCAGCCGGGGCGGGCAACGCCCACATCTGGTGATCACCCTGACCCTCAGCGACCTGATCCACGGTCTCGGACGGATCAGCCTGGACACCGGGGGGTGCCTGTGCGCCGCCGACGCCCGCCGCCTGGCCTGCGACGCCGCGATCATCCCGATGGTTCTCGACGGGGACTCCCTGCCCCTGGACGTCGGCCGTGAGCAGCGCCTGGCCACCCCCGCCCAACGCGCCGCGCTGGCCCAACGGGACAAGGGATGCGCGTTTCCCTCCTGCGATCGCGCACCCCGCTATTGCCACGCGCACCACATTCTGTCGTGGCTCGACGGGGGCGAGACGAAAATCGACAATCTATGCCTGCTGTGCCAGTACCACCATACGATTGTGCATCGCCAAGGCTGGCACATCCGACTCGACGGCCGTGGCCGGCTCGAATTCATCCCACCTCAGGCCGTCGACCCCGAGCAACGCCCACTCCACGACCCGCTGCGGCAATAAAACCATCAGGACACGCGCCATTGCGCCCTGATCGCGATGGCATGGACAACCCCGGGAGACGGCCGGCCGGGTCCAGGGTGCCACGGCGTGCAGCCGGGTATCACCGCGCTGCCGTCCCCACCACATCCAGTCGGCGGTAGTCATGATGCCCCCCGGCGTCCGGTGGGGATCTGCCCCAGCGCCGGCCACGGGTACGGCTCCAGGTCGCTCACTACGCACCGGCCAGGATCGCCTGCGCCACCGCGACCGCCTCGGCCTTCGCCAGGCGCACCCCGAACTTGCCCCAGCCATGGGGATACAGCGCCCAGCAGCCGCCGGTGATCTCGTGCACCACCACCAGCTTGCAGCAGTCGCCGTCGTCGATGCGCCGCCCCTCGACCACCGTCCGGCTGCGCTCGTTGCCCCGCTGCGTCACGACATCCATGGTGTCGGCCCACCCCTCGCTGCCCGGTTCACGATGTGGAGCCCGCCCCGGCCATGGCCAGCTATGCACGACCGGGGCGGGCAACCGATCACCGGCCGTGGAGCGGTCGGTGATCGACAGGACAGAGCGTGGCACAACCACGATCGGGTGCCTTGACGCTGAGTCAAGATCCGCTGAGACCACCCAAAGGGCTAGACCGACAGGCCAGCTCTGTACGCCATCCCACGTAGCTCGCGCCCGAGCGCCTCGTCCCGAGTCCGAGCGACCAGCTCGGACAGCAACCGGCGCGTGCGGGAACCTCCGCGATCGCGTTGCCCGCCCCGAAAGCGCTCATCGGAAGCTGCCTCACTCTGCTCCGCCTCGTTCGGCCGGCAACTGCACATGCTGTGACCCTCGACACATCGAGCATTATCTATGTAGAGTTGCACACTATGAGTGGCCTCCGGATGACCGTCGGTGTGCAGGCGGTGCTGGGGGCACTGCTCCACCAGCCCGAGGTGGAGTTGTACGGCTTGGAAATCGTACGGGCCAGCGGGCTGGAGCCAGGCACGATCTATCCGATTCTGCAACGACTCCGGGGCGCCGGCTGGGTTCGCGACAGGTGGGAGGAGCACGAAGTCGCCCAGGCCGAGGGCCGGCCCCCACGCCGCTACTACCAGCTGACGATCGAGGGACGCGCTCGCGCCATCCACGCCCTGCAACGCGGCCGGGATCGCAGCGGCCTGAGCAGCCTGCTCACCCCACCCGCCTCCACCGGTATGCCGACGACCGAGACCGGCCCGAGATGAGTCACCTGCCACACGAAGACGATCGCGTCATCGGGACCGGCCACAGTCCCGGGCGGGACCCGCTCCGCGCGGCCGGCGCACTCGCCAGCCTCGGCAGCGTGGTCGGTGTCATCACCGGCGTGCTCAGCGAGTCCGGCGTGGGCGTACTCATCGGAGCCGGTTCACTCGGCGCGGTAAGCGGCGCCCTCGGCGGGCTGATCACCGTCACGCTGGTGATCCCGCGACGAGGGCAGGTCCCGCCACGCCAGGGTACCGGCCCGCCCCCGGCTCCCCGAGCGCTGCATTGGCTGTGCCTGCTGCTGCCCGGTGAAGAGGGTTCGGCATGGGTGGCTGAAGTGAGATCCTGCCTCGCCGAGACCCCAGGAACGGGCAAACGGCTCCGCTACCTCGGAACTTACCTACTCCGGGTACCGCAGCTGATCTGGCATGCCTGGGCGGAGTGCCTGCGCAAACGACACTGAGCGCCCGATCGCCATCCACGACCCCGCCCCCGGCGCTCGGTATCCTCCGCTGTCCCGTCCGCGACCGCGCCATCCGAGTGACTTGCAGCGCTGCACCGTGATTACGGTCGACAGGCGGAAAGCGAGCTATATAGAGTTGCGTCTATGAGTGGTTTGCGGATGACGGTGGGGGTACAAGCGGTGCTCGGTGCGCTGCTCCAGCAACCCGATGCCGAGCTGTACGGGTTGGAGATCGTCAAGGCCAGCGGCCTGGAACCGGGCACCATCTACCCGATCCTGCAACGGCTGCGCGGCGCCGGGTGGGTCAGCGACCGCTGGGAAGACCCCGACCCAGCCCATGAACAGGGGCGACCACCCCGCCGCTACTACAAACTGACCATGGAAGGCCACGCCCGCGCCATCCACGCCCTGCAAAGCAGCCGGGACCGCAGCGGCCTGGGTAGGTTGCTCACCCCACCAGCTTCCCCCGGTATCCCGACGGCCGAGGCAGGCCCGGCATGAGCAACGTGAGCAGAAAAACCCGCCCCAGGTCCGGCAGCGTTCTCGGCATCCTCAGCGTCGGCGTCATCGGCGTCCTCAGCGTCGGCGTCATCGGCGTCCTCGGCGTCGTCCTCGGCGTCGTCATCGGCGGTGGCGTCCTCGGCGGCGTCCTCGTCCTCGGCGGTGGCGTCGGCGGTGGCGTCCTCGTCGGCGGTCTCGTCGGCGTCCTCGTCGGCGG
>JBOHHD010000341.1:0-3016 GCA_050700515.1 Pseudonocardiaceae bacterium | reverse complement strand
CATCTCGCGGGTGCTCCCTCGACCTCGACGACAGATCCCTTGACAAGATCCATCGTCCCAGGTCAAACAGCACCCGCGTCCTCATACCCCGCAAACCCCACACAACAGACCGGTGGATCCGGGCTGACGTCGCGCTGCTTCGGGCCGCCGCCGCGCCGCTGACCAACGTCCCCGACCAATGGCCTGACCTGTCCGATACCGGGGCGTGTCGCGTCTGGCTGGACCGGATGTGGTCCCGGCGGCATGGGGATCGAAGACCCAGGTTCGCTGGGGTGACGACCATCGGGCTATAGCCCGTGTCAACACGGCATGGCTAGCCGACCTCATCACTCGCGTTGAGAGATGCCCTGAGCTGCTGGAACGGATTCCCGTCGTAGTCACCAATCTTGCTGTCCGGCGCGGCCGACGCTGGAGCTGACAGCGCGCTGGCCGCTGCCCTGCCGAACGTCCACGTCCGCTGGGAAAAGCGCCTTTGCCGCCAGGAGCCAGCTCACGCCGGAATGCTGGAAGGCGCAGCAGGCATCGCACTGATTAAACATGCGGGGGCACCGCCCGCATCACGCTGGGACGCCTGTCTGCTCATCTCTTCACCCCGGAACGATGAGAGATCGCACACGGAAGGACATGGATGATCACCACTGATACCCAGCCCGAGGACCTACGCAACAACTTGATCGACCACATCCGCGAGGCTGGTCACCTCCACTCCAACCACATCGAACGAGCGCTGCGGACGGTGCCCCGCCACCTGTTCGTGCCCGACGCCACCCTGGCAGGACGCCTACGCCAACAAGTCCCTCACCACCAAGCCCGGCCCTGAGGGCGGCAGGCCCGCGAGCTGTGCTTCCCAGCCCACGGTCATGGCGATGATGCTGGGCCAGCTCGACGCCCGCCCCGGCGACCGGGTCCTGGAAATCGGCGCAGGCACCGGCTACAACGCCGCACTGCTCGCCGAACTCGTCGGCGAAACCGGTCAGGTCACCACCATCGACATCCACCCGGACGTGACCGAGCAAGCCCGACAGGCACTGAAGGCGACCGGCTACGGCCGCGTGCACGTACTCACCGGCGACGGTGCACTGGGCAGCCCGGATCACGCACCTTACGACCGCGTTATCGTCACGGTCGGCCCGTGGGACCTGCCACCCGCCTGGTTCGACCAGCTCACCCCCGGCGGCCGTCTCGTCGTGCCGCTGCACTGGCGCGGGCAGGCCCGCAGCGTGGCCTTCGTCCACGAAGACGGCGTTCTGCGAGCCGGCGACAGCCAGCTCTGCGGCTTCATCCCGATGATCGGCGACGGTCAGGACGGTGAGCGAACCGGTGCCCTCGCCGCCGACGTCGCCCTGCACTGGGACCGCGACCAATCCATTGACGTCGACGTACTTCAGGGAATCCTCGACCAGCCCAGGACCACCGTGTGGTCCGGCGCCTCGGTCGTTCCCCACGAGTCCACCGACCGCATCTGGCTTCGCCTGACCGGCACCGAACCGGGAACCTGCCGCTTCGCCGCCGCGCCGGCCGCAATCGGGTCCGGCCTGTGCCGCCCCGCCTTCGCCTACCGCATTCCCGCCCTGGTCGAGGGAGACTCACTGGCCTACCTCACCCTGCGCGGCCCCGAAGCCGACGCCACCGAACGCCGCTGGGAACTCGGAGCCATCGGCCACGGCCCCACCGCAGCCCACCTCGGCGAGCGCATGTGCACACAGATCCGCGCCTGGGACCACGACCGCACCGACCAACCCCTCATCACCGCCTACCCAGCGGGCACGCCAATCGGGATGCCGGCAAACGGACAGATCATGCACAAGCAGTTCACCCGGCTCGTGGTCACGTTTTGAACATCCGCACGGGGTGAAGTCCTCGCTCACTCTTGGCGTGGCGGCAAGCACAAAAGATCGAGCCGCAGCGCGGGCGGGAACTTTTTCTCTTCCCTCGTTGTCCCAGATGACCACCGGCAGGACCCGCCGAAAGGATGACGGCAAGCGCGACGTCGGCCGCGACGGCGATACCGGCAAGCGAACGGGTGACAAGATCGACCCCAAACAGTGGGAGAACCAGAAGCACTGGGGCGACCGGAATGACGGTAACGACGAATGACAACGTCGGTCAGTGCGGGTATGCGGTCTCTGGTCGCCGGGTTGTCCGCGGCGGGGGCTCCCCTGGCCGCGTACCGGCACGCGTTCACCACCGTGGACCGAGCCCACTTCATTCCGGACCGGATCTGGGTCGGCGGCGATGAGGATCGAGACGACACCGCGGTCGACCGCGGAATCGACCCGCAAGCCTGGGACAAGGCCGTCTACGACGCCACGCTGCTGTCCGAGATCGTCGGGTCGGATGAGCAGGTCACCACCGTCGAGATAGACCCCGATGTGGCGGCCCAGGCCACCGCGCGCCTCGACGCGAGCGGCTACTTGCACAACGTGCGAGTGATCGTCGGCGACGGCGCCACAACCACGCCAGCGGATCGGCCGTGGGACCGGGTGATCGCCACCGCTGCCGTGCCGCTCGGACGCGTGCCCTATGGCTGGGTCGAGCACACCCGCCCCGGCGGAGTCATCGTCGCGCCCCTATTCGCCGACTTGACCTCCGACCCCCTGGTACGACTCGTCGTCAGTGATGAGGGAACCGCGCGTGGTCATGTCGACGCAGAGCTGAGGGCGGGATTCATGCACCTGCGGGCCCAACGAACCGCCCGCACCGCGCTGGGCGCCCTTGCCTGGGATGACGAGTCCGCCGATCTCCTCCACACCTCGGTAGACATCTGGGACCCCCTCCATCACCCGGCGTGGTGCTGGGCACTGGCGGTGGCCATACCCTCCTGCCGCTACAACACCTACCCACCGGGCGAACGCAGCCCACGACGTCTGATCCTGTTCCAAGACCCCCTGTCCGGATCCTGGGCAAGCATCCACGGCGCCGACGACGACGGCCGGCTCACCGTGCGCCAATCCGGACCCCGCCGCCTCGCCGACGAGGCATTAGCAGCCATCCGATGGTTCGCCCGACGCGGCGC
>JBOHHD010000340.1:0-3554 GCA_050700515.1 Pseudonocardiaceae bacterium | reverse complement strand
TGCATCTCGCGGGTGCTCCCTCACTCTGGACGACAGATCCCTCAACAAGAGCCATCGTCCCAGGTCAGGCAGCACCCGCGTCATCATCCCCACCCACTCCCATCAATTCCGCCGGTGGATCCGGGCTGAGTCTGTCCCCCGTGCCATCGATGACTAAGCCGCAGAGGGAGCTGACTTGTCCGCTATCGACAGTCTTCTTCATCGAAGGGAAACCGCAGCGATCGCATCGCCGCCTTGTCGCGCTGAGTAGCCGGATGCTGGTGCTGGGCCGCTGTGTGGTTGACAGCATGGGGGAACAGATCCCGCGACGGTCGTGTCACCGGTTTAACATCAGCGACGTCTGCCCTCAGCTGCGGCTCGTCTGCTTGCTCAGCCGTGCGGAACAACCCGTCGTCCTGGTTGTGCGGTGTGAGGTGATCAGTCAAGGTGTGCCTTTCATCGGTCGTGGGTGTTGCATGGTCGCGACGATCTGACCTCCGATGTCGCGATTGAGTGCCATGCCAGATGGCCAGAGCGCTCACTCCGGCACCACCGCCTTAGCGAATCGCGGGAAGGGCCATGGTCCTGGACTCTGGTCTCGGTCAGGCTATCCAGGCAACCGAGGGTTCGGGTGACGGGGGAACCAGGGCTGGTCGGTGTTCTGAGTGAGTGAGGCTCAGGTCAGCACAAGCACCAGGCTGCCCTCGGATGCCCTCTAGGGCTTACCTTGCACGCCCGTCAGATCCGATCAGGGACCCGCCCGCATCTGTTAATCGCAGGCCCTGCACCCTCTCCCAACCGCGTCCACAGGTGATCATTGTCAGCAAGCCGTCAGGGGAAGCGGCGCGACCAGCCCGTACAGGTCGATCCACACCGGCGCGTAGCCCCAGCTCCACGGCACACGATGACACTCCAAAGCACGCAGATGCACGGCCAATCCGTATTTACACCGAAGAGTGTCTCCAATCTCAGGTGGGACAAATCTGTGTCTCCGGTGGGCCTCGGCTCCGGGATGCCCCCGTTCTGGGCACGACGGTAGTGGGTCATCAGGGGCCGCAGGTATCCCCATGCTGAGGTCCGTGCGGGACCCGGCACAAATCGGGTACAGATCACACCACCCGACACTGGCCAACACCGACCAACGTCACCCAACGTTCTTGCAGGCCACCGGTCGTCCCGACCGTCGAAGCCCTGACCGGCGTTCGCTCAGCGGCGCTACATCAGCAAGCGCGGCCTGTACCGGGCTGGCCAGCGCAGAGAACCTCCACCCTTTTCCTGACCTGCGGCGAAGCTGATATCCGAGCAACTGCCGCCGGCCGATGCCCAGCGCCTCACCGGTAGCGGCCCCCTGTTCGATGAGCTGGGCGGTGAAACCGGGGAAGACCCCATCGAGTACCTGCCTACGCGGGGATGGTCGGTACCCCCCCGGTGCTCAAACGGTACCCGTACGCTCATCCAAGGCCGGATGCGGACCACGGGGCCCGGGGCAGAAGGAGTGACGTGTCAGCCACTGAGCACGCGCGCGAATTGGCACTGACCGCGGCGAACGCCGCCGCGGGTAAGAAGGCGCACGACGTCATGCTGCTCGACGTGTCCGACCAATTGGTCATCACGGACTGTTTCGTGATCGCCTCTGCCCCTAACGAGCGGCAGGTGCAGGCCATCGTGGACGCCGTCGAACAGCAGATGGCAGCCGCCGGAAGCAAGCCGGTGCGCCGCGAGGGCGCCCGCGAGGGACGCTGGGTGTTGTTGGATTTCGTCGACGTCGTGGTGCACGTGCAGCACGTCGAGGAGCGTTCCTTCTACGGTTTGGAGCGGCTGTGGAAGGACTGTCCGACCATTCCGTTCGAGGCCCCTCCCGGGGGCCCCGAGGATGACCAGACGTGACCCTGAGTCGGTTGGTGTTGTGGAGGCACGGGGAGACCGACTACAACGCTGCGCTACGAATGCAGGGTCAGTTCGACTCCCAACTCACCGCCAAGGGCCTGGGGCAGGCTCAGCGGGCGGCTCCGGTGCTCGCGGCGCTGCGGCCGGATGTGTTGTTGACCTCAGACCTGTCCCGGGCCGCGGATACGGCCGCGGTGCTCGCGTCCGAGACGCTGTTGCCGCTGCGAGTGGACAAGCGGTTGCGGGAGACCCACCTGGGACAGTGGCAGGGTATGACACATGACGAGGTGGAAGCCAGCTGGCCGGGTGCCATCCAGATCTGGCGGGGGAATGCGGAATGCGCCCCTCCGGGCGGTGAGACTCGGGTGGAAGTGGCCGGGCGAGCCGCCCAAGTCGTCGAGGAGCTCGACCAGGGTGGCCAGACCACCGCCGTGCTGTGCACTCATGGTGGGCTGATCGCCGGTCTGACGCCACTGCTGCTCGGGCTGTCGGTGTCGAGTTGGCCGGTATTCGCCGGGATCGGCAACTGCCGGTGGACGGTGCTGCTTCGCCGTGGCCCCTGCTGGCGGCTGGAGGCTTATAACACTGCCGCACCGGTGTGAATTTCGTGGCCGTTTGCGTCGTCACCGACTCCACTGCCTACCTCCCGGACGGGCTAGCCGAGCGACGAGGGATCCGGCAGGTGCCCATACATGTGGTGGTCGACGGCTGCACGTGGTTGGACGGTGTACAGCTCGGATCCTCGGACCTGGTGGCCGCGCTTGCTCGGCGGACCACGGTGAACACCTCCCGTCCGACGCCGGGGGAGTTCGAAGCGGTGTATACCGCAGCACTGCGGTCCGGGGCCGATGCCGTGTTGTCGGTGCATCTGTCGCGTGCGTTGTCGGGTACTTGGGAGGCTGCCCGGCTCGCCGCTGAGCAGGTCGGGACGGATCGGGTGCGGGTCGTCGACTCGCGCTCCACCGGGATGGGGCTGGGTTTCGCTGTCCTTGCCGCCGCCGCTGCCGCTTCGGTAGGCGGCGATCTGGATGAGGTGTACGACACCGCTGAGCGGGTCGCCGCCCGGACCCACACCTACTTTTCTGTGGACACTCTGGAGCACCTTCGCCGCGGTGGTCGGATCGGCCCGGCCGCCGCGCTGCTCGGCACTGCCCTGGCGATCAAACCGTTACTCCATGTGGACTCGGGACGGATTGTGCCGCTGGAGAAAGTCCGCACCGGGGCCCGGGCCCGGGCTCGGTTGGTGGAGCTGGCGGTGCAGGCGGCCGGGCAACACCCGGTCGATCTCGCGGTGCACCATCTGGGTGCTCCAGCTCGAGCCGCAGAGCTGGTGGAGCAGCTGCATGCCCGGCTCCCGATGCTGACCCACTGTCTGGTCTCGCCGGTCGGTGCGGCGATCGGCGCGCATGCCGGGCCGGGGATGCTCGGCGTGGTTGTCCTACCCGGCGGCTTGGCCGAGAGAGCTGCCGCATCCCCTGGTGCGCCGCCCGGCGGTTAGACCGGCAAGCTCTTCAGTGTTGCATGGCGGTTCGACACTGTTGGTGGTCCGGATCCTGGGAAGCCGGAGTTGTCCTCACCTCCTCCTGTTATCCACAGGCAGGGACCGAGGCCGGCTGCACTGGCCGGGAATCGCTCTACCGTCGCCGCGTGGTCCTGTTTCCCCGCATCGTGTCCGCGGATTCCAGCGG
>JBOHHD010000339.1:0-1791 GCA_050700515.1 Pseudonocardiaceae bacterium | reverse complement strand
TCGCCGAGATCAGCGAGGAGTGGAGCGCCCGCATGCCCACCAGCCCCGAAAGCGTGTCACTGCAACTGCCCGGCGGAACCCCGGTCATCGACCTGACCCGCACCGTCTACGACAGCAAGGGCCGCGCCGTCGAGGTCATGCTCGCCGTCATCGCCGCCGACACCGTCCGCATGGTCGACCGCTTCCCGATCCCCGACTGACCGAGTCACCGGAGGGAGAGCTCCGATGCCCGAGACCGCCATCCCCGACATCACCCTCAACGACGCGACCACGATCCCGCAGCTGGGATTCGGTGTGTTCCAGGTGCCCGACGACGAAGCCGGCACCGCCGTCACGGCGGCCCTGGCCGCCGGGTACCGGGCCATCGACACCGCCGCCTACTACCGCAACGAACCCGGCACCGGCGCCGCGATCGCCGCCTCCGGAATCCCCCGCGAGCAGCTGCACATCACCACCAAGGTCTGGCACACCGACCTCGGCTACGACGCCACCCTGGCCGCGCTGGACCAGAGCCTGACCAATCTGAAACTCGACTACCTCGACCTCTACCTGATCCATTGGCCCGTTCCCTCGCGTGGTCTCTACGTCGAGAGCTGGCGGGCGCTGGAGAAGATCAGAAGCGACGGCCTGGCCCGTTCCATCGGCGTCTCCAACTTCACCCCGGCCACAGTGCAGCGGCTTCTCGCGGAAACCAACACGGTCCCGGCCATCAATCAGGTCGAGCTGCACCCGCGACTGCCCCAAGCCCAGGTTCGCGAGTTCGACGCACGTCATGGCATCGCCACCCAGGCTTGGAGCCCGCTCGCGCACGGCCGGCTGACCTGCGACCCCACCGTCGCCGCCGTCGCCGCGCACCATGGAAGGACAGCAGCTCAGATTCTGCTGCGCTGGAACCTGGAGCTGGGCAACATCGTGATCTCGAAATCCGTCACCCCAGAACGCATCCGATCGAACATCCAGGTCTTCGACTTCGAGCTGACCAGCGACGACCACGCCGCACTGGCGACGCTCGACACCGAAACCCGCACCGGCCCGGACCCCGACGTCTACGGAGCATGACACCGATCCACGCCTCGACAAGCGACGCGGGTGGATTCTTCCGGCGACGGCATTGCGGTGCCCGTAGCCACGCCCCCAGCGGTGGCCACTCCGGTGGAGCAGCCGAGACTACGATGGGGTCGGGATCGCGGCGGGATCGTTCTGAAGCAAACCGTATGGGGCGGGGCAGGAGGAGCATGCGGCGCCGGTTGTTCACCGCCGAGCACGAGGATTTCCGGGCCAGCGTGCGGGCCTTCCTGGGCAAAGAAGTCATCCCGCACCAGGAAACCTGGGAGGCGGCGGGCATCGTGCCGCGACAACTGTTCACCACCGCGGGCGCGGCGGGATTCCTCGGGATGGCGATCCCGGAGAAGTTCGGTGGCGGCGGGGTGGGCGATTTCCGGTTCAATGCGGTGCTCGGCGAGGAGGTCATGCACGCCGGCGCCGCCGCGGTGGGGCTCGGACTGACCCTGCACAACGACATCTGCCTGCCCTACTTCCTGGACCTCGCGACGGACGAACAACGCCACCGCTGGCTACCCGGGATCGCCTCCGGCGAGCTGATCACCGCAATCGCGATGACCGAACCGGGAATGGGATCGGACCTGGCCGGTATGGCCACCACCGCGGTCCGACAGGGTGGGCACTACCTGGTCAACGGGTCCAAGACCTTCATCACCAACGGCATCAACGCCGACCTGGTGATCACCGCCGTGAAGACCGACCCGCAGACCCGCCACCGGGGAATGAGCC
>JBOHHD010000338.1:0-14136 GCA_050700515.1 Pseudonocardiaceae bacterium | reverse complement strand
GGCGGCGGCCGTGGTCAGCGCATGCCCGCGCAGCCGGCCGGGGCCATCGCCGATGCGTTCCCGCCAGCCGGTCCGGTGCTTGCGCCGCATGAGGACGTCATCGGCGTTGCCCCGCTGGGCACGCACGCTGGCCAGCGGGCTCGCCGGGCGCACCGGATGCATGGTGCGCCGGCGTCCCTCGACGATGCGATAGCCGGCGGCGATCACTCGCAGCGCCAGGTCGGCATCCTCACGGTAGGCCCGGCCGAAGCGCTCGTCGAAGCCACCGACCCGCTGGAGCGCGACCCGGCGGTAGGCCATATCCGCCGTGATCCACCGGGCGCTCGCCAGGCCGGCGGTGCCGCGTTCGAAGTCGGTGGGGCGCCGGTCGGTGGGTAGGGGCACCTCGATCCGGCCCTGGCTGGCCCCCACCTCGGGAAGCCCCGCAGCGTCGTCGAGGTCCTCGGCCAGTCGCGCCGCCCAGCCGGCCTCGGGGACCACATCATCATCGAGGAAGGCGACCCACTCGGTGTGTACCGCGCGCCAGCCGACGTTGCGGGCCGCAGCCGGTCCGCGCCCCCCCGAACGCAGCACTTGGATCGGCATCCCCTCGGGTAGCGGCAGGGGTTGCGCATAACTCAAAGGGCGGTCATCAACCACCACGACCCGTGAGTGGCGTTGTGTGCCAGAGCAACCAACGCCACTCACGAGCTGCGCCAACAGCAACCGCAGGCTAGGCCGGCCGATGGTCGGTACGACCACCGCGTAACTGCCCGGCAGGGCCGTCATCGGGTGACCTCGGCGCGGCGCAGTAGGAACGGGCCGAGGACGAGGACGTCGAGCGGGGCGGATCCGAAGCATTCCAGCGCGTCGCGCGGGTGGTCCACCATGGGTCGTCCCGCGGTGTTGAGGCTGGTGTTCACCACCGCGGGCAAGCCGGTGCGCTCGGCGAAGCGGTCCAGCAGCCGGGCCAGCAGCGGTTCGGTCCGGCGGTCGATGGTCTGAATCCGCGCGGTGCCGTCGACGTGCACCACCGCGGGGATGCGCTCGCGCCACGGCGGCGCCACGTCGTGCACGAACAGCATGTAGGGGCTGGGGATCGGGCCGCGGCTGAACAGCTCACCGGCCCGCTCGGCGAGCACCATCGGCGCGATCGGCCGGAACTGCTCCCGGCCCTTGACGGCGTTGAGCCGGTCGAGATTCTCGGCGCGCCCGGGATGGGCGAGCAGGGATCGGCGGCCCAATGCCCGGGGCCCGAACTCGCTGCGTCCCTGGAACCAGGCGACGATCGCGTCGTCGGCCAAGGCATCGGCGGCGGCGACGGCCACATCAGAGGGGCGCTCGTAACGGATCCGCGCGGAGTCCAGCCACGCGGCCAGCTCGTCGTCGCTGAATCCGCGGCCGAGGTCGGCGCCGAGCATGGGGGCAGCCGGCTCGCCGGCGAGCTGGGCGAGGTGCAGTGCCCCACCCAGGGCGGTGCCCGCGTCACCCGCCGCGGGCTGCACCCACAGCTGATCGAACGGTCCCTCGGCGACGAGGCGGGTGTTGGCGACGCAGTTCAGCGCCACTCCCCCGGCCATGGTGAGCCGCCGCTCGCCGGTGCGTCGGTGCAGCCACCGGGCCAGCTCGAGGAGCACCTCCTCCAGCCGGGCCTGCACAGCGGCGGCGAGGTCGATGTGCTCGGGTGCCACCGCCTCGCCGGCAGTCCGCCGCTTCGCCAGCGAGCTCCAGTCGATGGGTTGCACGACGAACCCGCCGTCGCCGGTGGTCTTGACGAGTTGGCGCAGCTCGGGCAGCAGCCTGGGCGGTGTTGAGGAGTCCCGACCGGAGGAGGCCAGCGCCATCACCTTGTACTCATCTGACGAGCGCAGGAAACCCAGGTGCTCGGTGGCCTCCTCGTACATCAGACCCAGCGAGTGCGGGAGTCGCTGAGTGGCCAGCACCTCGAGTCGGCCGTCGCGATAGTGCCCGGCGAGCGAGGACGTCGCCTCTCCCCGGCCGTCCACCACCAGCACGGCGGAGTCCCGGAACGGCGCAGCGAGCCCGGCGGAGGCCGCGTGGGCGATGTGATGGGGGACGAAGTGCACGACTGCGGGGTCGAGCCCGGGCAATGCGGTGGCGAGGAAGTGCGGTGCGCGCCGGGCGTAGAGGGTGCGCAACTCTTCCCACCGCTCGTCCAGGCCGGCTTGGCCCAGTTGCACCAGCGCGGGGTCATAGGAGTAGGCGACGGCATCGAGGTCTTCAGCGCTGATACCCCCGGTCTCCAGGCACCAGCGGGCGGAAAGCTCCGGCAGCTCCCACGCCGCGAACGGCACCGGGCGCTTGCCGTGCTTGCGGCGGCTGAACCGCTCCTCCTCGGCAGCAGCCACGATCTCACCATCGACGATCAGGGCCGCAGCCGGATCATGAAAGATCGCGTTGATGCCGAGGATGCGCATCTGATGCCCCCTCTAAGCCTCAGGTGGTGCCACGCGGCTTGGCGGTGACTGACTACCCAGCGAAGCGGTGCCGCAAACAGAGAAGGTGACTTTCACTCTCCTAGCCCAAGGCGGGAGCCCACGCGCTCGCCCGTCAAGCTGGTGTCGCGTTCATCCGCTTGCGCCTCCAACGGCTCAATACGGATGACGAGATGGTCGAACACATGAGATGGTCGAACCCAGCGGTGAGCACCCGCGCGGCCTGCTCGTCGGGTGGCTATAGCAGCCACCGGTCCACGACCCGAGGCAAGTTGCGGAGTCGAGCAGTCACGCAGCTCAGACGATGGTCCGTGCCAGCGTCACCATGCGGCTGTACGACTTGCATGGACAGAGCGGGATGAGCGACTTCTCCCCGATGTAAGCGGCAATCGTCGGGGAGTCAGACTCCGCGTTCTCCGGCGCGCGCCTATCCTTGGTCGCCTGCTGGAGGGCCTTCTTCGGCTGATCAATGAGCTCGACGTTCCGAGGTTGGCGCGGCAGCTTGCCCTTCCAGGCACGAGGCCGGACGGCTTCGACCGCGTCGGGGAAGAGGAACCACCACGCCTCGATGGCCTGAACAGGTACGACAGCCTGCCCGCCAATACCGGTGAGCTGCCTCGCGAGATCCGTAGCGACCGCACCGTGGGGATCGTGTCCGTCCGCGTCACGGTGCACGACGATTGCGGCGACGGGGCCGTTGGCGGCCTCGAATGCCTGTATTGTCCGCCGCAACTCATCAACCCAGTCACGAACGGCATCCGGCTTCGCCTCACGAGTCAGCGATACCGAGCGGCGAAGGGATCGAACTCGGCCGGTGAGCGACGCGTTGGCGCCGATCAATAAGTGCATGATGCTCTGCGAGTCGTTCACGCTTTCCCCGAATACGAGCACCGCTGCCTGCTTATTCTGACGGGCGCTGCTCGTCATGCGGGCACACCGCGGATGGCGCCCGAGAACCACAGTTCTCCCGGACCCCAGTCAGAGGCCTGCACGGCACGGGCAATCTCATCAGCCGAAGCGGCGGGAATGAGAGAGGCTCCGGTCTCCGGATCGCGGTCGCAGACGATGATCTCTTCCGGGCGTAGCCGGTTCACCAGCGTCGGCGAGTGAGTCGCCGCGAGGATCTGGGTCCGGCGGCTCGCGGCACGCAACCGGTCGAGCAGGACATCCATCGCGTAGGGATGCAAGCCGTGGTCGATTTCCTCGATCGCCATGAATGGAGGCGGATCCGGCTCATGCAGGGCCGCCAGCAGCGCGAGCAACCGCACGGTGCCGTACGAGGCGTCCGCCAGGTCGATCGGTACGGCCACACCGCGCTCACGGAGCTGCACGGATACCGCTTTGGCAGCTCCGCCGACCGGTACGAGCTGAAGGCTCTGCAGTCCAGGCAGGCAGCGCGCAAGTTCCTGGGTGAGCAGCTCCCACGAATCCGGATCACGCATCCTGATGCGGTTCAGCACATCAGCCAGGTTGCCAGCGTCCTGGGCGATCGTCGCTCCGTACTCGCGAGCAGGCTGGCGCGCCGCTGAGACGTCGGGTTCGAACACCAGGATTCGAGACAGGAATTCCGTGAAACTTCGGATTCCCAGTCCACCCTCGCTATCGGATAACTTCGGCAGCGTCGCGAGCCCGGTTGTCTGGTTGCTCGCCAGGCTACGGGAGAAGCTTTCCTGCTCGTCTTCGTAGATGGTCACCCGATCGCCGCTGACCGTGATCCGCCGGCCGCGGCCACCCTTACGCTTGAAGGTGAACTCTTCCTGGCGTGAGATCGACTTGCTGTGCCTGGCCAGCCGCAGCCGGTACCGGTCGGGTGCGTTCTCGCTTGCATTAGCGGTGATGAGGCCCTCGATGACGAGCTCGACAGCGCCGGGCCTCGCGGATTGACGCTGGATGTGATCAAAACCGTTCCACTCCTGCAACGCTGCTGCCAAGTCGAAGCGCACTGTCGTGGCCAGAAAGCGCAGGATGTTGAGCACGTTGGTCTTGCCCGAGCCGTTCGGTCCGATGAGCACGTTCAGCGGACCAAGCCGCAAGTCAACCCCTGCCAGGGAGCGGAAGTTGTGCGCCTGGATGTGTGTGAGTTTCATACTCGACCCCTCTCTGCGGTGTCGCCGCCATCATGTCGCGCGCCAGCACATCCTGTGACCAGCGGCCATGGCGTGGCGTTGTGGATCTCAGACTGACACGCTGTGTCACTGGTCCAGGCGGTGAGGTCGTAGCCATGGATAGGGGCTGAATATCCTTCAGCGTCAGGCTCTTTCGAAGCCAGCTCTGGCTTCGCTCAGCTCGGCGCGGAACCACGCGATCGTGCGGGCCAATCCGTCCCGGAGCTCGACGCGCGGCTGCCAGCCGAGGAGCTCGGCGGCCAGCGTGGTATCCGGACGGCGCATCCCCGGATCATCGACCGGGCGCTCGACGTGCCGGATCGACCCGGCCGAGCCGGTGAGTTCGATGATCGCCTCGGCCAGCTCGGTCACCGACAGCTCCACCGGGGCGCCGATGTTCACCGGACCCGCCGCGTCGGATTCGGCCAGCGCCAGGATGCCCCGGATGGTGTCCTCGACGTAGCAGACCGACCGGGTCTGGCTCCCGTCGCCGGCGACCGTCAGCGGCTCCCTCGCCAGCGCCTGGCGGATGAAGGTGGGGATGGCCCGTCCGTCGTCCGGGCGCATCCGGGGGCCGAAGGTGTTGAAGATCCGCACGATCGCGGTGTCCGTGCCCCGGGACATGCGGTAGGCGGTAGTGAGCGCCTCGGCGTACCGCTTGGCCTCGTCGTACACGCTGCGCGGCCCGACCGGATTGACGTTGCCCCAGTAACTCTCCGGCTGCGGATGTTGCTGTGGGTCGCCGTAGACCTCACTGGTCGAGGCCAGCACGAACCGCGCGCCCTTCTCCCCGGCCAGACCCAGCGCGTGCAAGGTGCCCAGGCTGCCCACCTTCAGCGTCTCGATGGGCAGCCGCAGGTAGTCGGCCGGCGAGGCCGCCGAGGCCAGATGCAGCACCAGATCCACCTCCCCCGGCACATGCAGGAAGTTCGTCACATCACACTTGATCACCTGGAACCGCGGCTCACCGATCAGGTGGGTGATATTGGCTGGCGTGCCAGTGAGGAAGTTGTCGAGGCAGACCACCCCGGTGCCGCGGCGCAGCAGCTGCTCGCACAGGTGAGAGCCGAGGAAGCCCGCTCCTCCGGTGACCACGGCCCTGCCGAATCTCATACCCACCGAGCTCCCTTGTTAATCATCGTGACGGGCTGGCTGGTCATCGGGACAGAACTCTGCGGAGCTACCCCCGCAGCACAGGTGCCAAACACCCGGGGGTGGTGAGGGCAGCAGGTTCGGCGCCTACGTGGTTTCTCCCGATGCGGGTGTGGGTAGTGAGCCCGCATGCGGATCCTGCTGAGCGGGTGGCCGAGCTTCCTGCACGGCGAGGCAACTGCGGGGGACGTACTCAGCATGGACCGCGTGCACCACGAGCTGGTGGGTGCCGGCCTGCCGGTCGAGGTGGCGTGGAGTCCGGTTCTCCGGCCCGGCGCCCTCGCCCTGGCCGACGCCGATCCCGAGCGGTACACCCATCTGGTGTTCGTGTGCGGCCCGGCGCACGGCACACAGGTGGGATGGCTGCACTCCCGCTTCGCCCGGTGCCATCGGATCGCGGTCGGTGTGACGGTCATCGATCTGGCCGACCCCGCGGTCACGGGCTTTCACCGGGTGCTGGCGCGGGACCGGCCGGGCAGCGGGCCCGGGCACAATCGGCCGGATCTCTCCTCGTCGGCTCCTCCCGGCCGAGTGCCCGTCATCGGGGTGATCCTGGCGCCCGGTCAGCGGGAGTACGGCCAACGGCGCCGCCACGACATGGTGCACGAACGGCTCGCGACCTGGCTGGCCGAGCGGGACTGCACGCGGATACCGATCGACACCCGGCTGGACCCGCGGGACTGGCGCCACGCCGCCACGCCCGCCCAGCTCGACTCTCTGCTCGGACGGCTCGACGCGGTACTCACCACCCGGCTGCACGGCCTCGTGCTCCCGTTGCGCCTGGGAGTGCCCGTGGTCGCCGTCGACCCGGTTGACGGCGGCGGCAAGGTCAGCGCTCAGGCCCGGGCCTGGAATTGGCCCGCGCTGGTCACTGCCGAGGTACTGCTGCGCGGCGACGCCGAGTTGCGCCAGTGGTGGCAGTGGTGCCTTTCGGAGCAGGGCAAGACGACGGCAATGCAACGCGCAGCCGCATCCCCCGATCACGAGGAGGAGCTGATGTCCACACTTCTGCACGCTCTGGCGGCATCAGCCGGGGTTTCTCCCCCGACGCCCCGATGAGCACCGACGTCACGGTGGTGATCGCGACCCACAACCGCTGCGGTGAGCTCACCCGCACGCTGCGCCGGCTGCACGAGCTCATCCCGGCGCCACCGGTGATCGTGGTGGACAACGGCTCGAGCGACGGCACCGCCCAGTCGGTGCGCGAGGGATTCAGCGACGTGATAGTGCTGGCACTGCCGCGCAACTACGGTGCCCCGGCCCGCAACCTCGGCGTCCTTGCCAGCCGCACGCCCTACGTCGCCTTCAGCGACGACGACTCCTGGTGGGCTCCCGGTGCGTTGGAACGGGCCGCCCGGGTTCTGGATGCGCACCCCCGGCTCGGGCTGGTGGCTGCTCGCACGCTCGTCGGCTCCGCGCAGCGGCCCGATCCGGTGATCCCGTTGATGGCCACGAGCCCGCTGCCCCGGTCCGCCGACGCCCCGGGCCCGTCCGTGCTCGGGTTCCTGGGGTGCTCAGCGGTGCTTCGCAAACAGGCGTTCTGCGAGGTCGGGGGATTCAGCAAGTTGATCTTCTTCGTCGGGGAAGAACAACTGCTGTCCTATGACCTGGCCGCAGCCGGATGGGAGCGGGTGTATCTCGACGACGTGGTCGCCCACCACCACCCGTCGACTCGCCGACCCGATCCCTGGCATCGCCGGGTGGCCGAACGGCGCAACACCGTGCTCATCGCCGTGCTGCGTCGCCCGCTGCGGGTGGCGCTGGCCGCCGGTGCCGCACTGACTCGCGAGTCGATCTGTGATCGGGAGGCTCGCCGGGCGCTGCGCGGAACGCTTGCCCGGCTCCCGGCGGCACTGTGGCAGCGCATGCCGTTACCCACCGCCGTGGAACAGCAGGTCCGCCTCCTCGAGAACGCACAGCCGTGACGTCCGGTCGGGTCACCGTCGTGATCATTACCTATGATCGCCGGGTGGAGCTGCTGCGCACCCTCCACCACATGACCACGCTGCCGGACCGAGCCCCGGTGGTGGTCGTGGACAACGGCTCGACCGACGGAACCGCCGATGCCGTCGTCGAGCACTTCCCTCAGGTACGGCTGCTGCGTAGCGAGCAGAACCTCGGGTCGCTGGGTCGAAATCTGGCGGTGCGCGGCATCGAGACACCTTATGTGGCGTTCTGCGACGACGACACCCGATGGGAACCCGGCGCGCTCACCCGGGCAGCCGACCTGCTCGATACATACCCGGGGCTGGCGTCGGTGACCGGACGGATCCTGGTGGGCCCCGAACTCGTCGAGGACCCCATCACCCCGGAGCTGCGTCACTCGCCGGTACCCGGTCCGTCGTGGTTACCCGGCCCTGCGCTGCTCGGTGTGCTCGCCGGGGCGAGCATGTTCCGCCTCACCGCCTTCCGGGGGGTCGGTGGGTTCTCGCCCCGGTTGTGGCTCGGCGGGGAAGAGGAGTTGCTCGCCCTCGACCTCGCCGCCCGGGGCTGGTGGATGTGCTGGGCGCAGGAGGTGGTGGTGCACCACTACCCGTCGATCTCCCGGGACCCCCGCCGCCGCCGGCAGTTGGGCATCCGCAACACCCTGTGGACGGCGTGGTTGCGCCGCCCGCTATCCGGCGCCCTGCGACGCACCGCCGCGTTGTTGAGCTCGATCCCCCGCGACTGGGCCAGCGTGGCCGCGGTTACCGAGGCACTGGCCGGACTGCCCTGGGTTCTGCGGGAACGCCAGGTCCTCCCGCCCGAGGTCGAGCGGGGACTGCGGTTGTTGGAGGAACCACAGCGACACTCGACAGCCCGCCGTTACGTCGGCTGACCTGCTCGCGACCTGTTGTTTCAGGGATGCCGAAACAAGGGGGGCAGGTAGCGCAGCATCAAGGTGGACCAGGTGAGATGAGTGATCATGGGCGCTTGGATACCACCGGTGGCCTTGCGTTGCAGGCCGAACAGGGTGCCCATCACGACCGAGGCCAGGACCAGCGCCGGATTCCGGGTGGCGGTCGTCACCAGCGCATACACCGCGGTCGACCGGGTGACCGGTTGCTTCGCACCGGCGGCGGCATACACGGCGCCGCGGAAGAAGATCTCTTCGGCCGCCCCGTTGACCAGCGTGGTGAACAAGACCCACGGGCTCGACCCCTGACGGTCGTACCGCAGGACCTTCGTGATCGCGTTGTTCAGCACCGGGATGCCCCGGACGAGAAGGGCACAGCCGTAGAACGCGCCGAACGCGCAGGTCCCCAGAAGTACGGGGATGAGCACCTGGCGGCCCGGCGCTGGGTCGGCCGGTCCTGCCCGCGGCAGCGGACCGGACGCGAGCCCACCGGCTATCCAGGTCCCGGCCACCCCCAGAGTCAGGCCATAGAATTGCGGGGAGCCGGGCTTGGTCGACAGCGACATTCCCAACAGCCCCGCGCCGGCCACGCACACCCTGGCGACCCAGCGGCGGCGCGTCGCCTCCTTGACGAGGCTCACGACTCGCGTCTCGCCTTCGCCCGTTCACCGAGCGCCTGGAGCACGGCGTCGTCGTAGTCCATCGGGTCGAACGGAACCAGCGCCCGGATGCTGTCGTCGCGCACGACCACCTCGTTGCTCATCGAGTCGATGAGGGAGCGGCCGGTCTGGGTGTCCACATCAGTGACGAGCGAGAGCCAGCGCGACGACAGCTTCGGCGACAGCAGGGGCACCGGCACGATCAGCAGCATCCGGCCCTCGATCGCGGCGACCCGGCGCATCATGTCCACATAGGCCAGCACGTCCGGCCCACCGATGTCGAAGACCCGCCCGGCGGTCTGCGCAACGTCGAGGACTCCGACGAGGTAGCGGACCACGTCAGCCACCGCGATCGGTTGGGTGCGGGTCCGCACCCAGCGAGGGGTGACCATCGCCGGGAGGTGCTCCACGAGCTGACGGGTGATCTCCCAGGAGATGCCACCGTGGCCCACGATGATCCCGGCGCGCAGTGTGGTCACCGGCACCCCACCGGACCCGAGCAGTTTCTCCACCTCCCGGCGGCTGCGCAGGTGCGCGGACAGATCGTCGGTATCGTCGCCGAGCCCCCCGAGGTAGATGATCCGGCGCACCCCGGTCTCCGCCGCGACCTTGGCGAAGGTGCGCGCCGCCTCGGCGTCGCGCTGCTCGAAGTCCGGCTCACCAAGGGAGTGCACAAGATAGTAAGCGGCGTCACAGCCGGTCAGGGCGGCGTGCAGCGAGTCGGGATCATGCACGTTGGCGCGCACGGCCTGGCCCGCACCCCGGTAGCTCTCCGGTCGCCGGGTCATCGCCAGCACCGTATGGCCCGCCTGCTCCAACGCCGGGCACAAGCGCCGACCCACGAATCCCGACGAGCCCGCCACCACTACGCGCATGCTGGTCATTGCTCTCTCCTCCGCACTGTCCGCACGATTGCGTCCGGCGACGATGCCGTCACAAGCATGATCCACCGGGGTCCGCAGCGGTGATGTCCTCGTCGAGCCTACGGGTCAGGCGCCCAGCGACGCGGCGATCAGCGGAGCATGAGGAGCTGGCACTGTCGAGTCGGACAGTTGCCATATCACCAGGCGATTCTGCACCGAGGGAAACTTTTGATCGTCGACGTCCTTAGCCAAAGCAGCCAAGGCGACCACTGAGATCAGGGGCGTGCGATGATCTTCTCCATGAGCGCCCGCCGGCACACAGCAGCCGCTGGGCTGGTTCTCCTGCTCACCATCACCGGGGTACTGCATTTCACGGTGCCCGCGCCGTTCGACGAACTCATCCCCGAGCAACTGCCTGGTGCCACCCGCACCTGGACACACCTTTCCGGGGCGACCGAGCTGGTGATCGCGGCACTGATCGCGGCTCCCCGCACCCGGCGACTCGGTGGGCTGCTCGCCGCGCTGCTGTTCATCGCGGTGTTCCCGGCCAACGTGAAGATGGCGATCGACTGGTCGGACCGGTCGCCTTGGATGCGCGCACTGGCCTACGGGCGGTTGCCGCTGCAGATCCCGCTGGTGTTCTGGGCAGTGCTCGTGTACCGCCGCGCAGCGATCAAACCCGGACCGTGACATCGGCGCGGATTCAGGCGCCTTTCGGGCCGTGCAGCAGGAGTGATACACAGGTCGATCTTCTGGCCGTTGCGCTGATCGGGCTTTTCCTCTCGGCTTCAGGTCTAAAATGATCGATTGCGGCGACGCCGGGTGGAGCGGGAGATAGAGGCTGGGGCACGCCAGGTGCGGATCAACTCGCGCAACCGGCGTGCAGGATCGTCACTGCGGGCGAAGAGGACTGCGGATAGCAAGATTAAGCCGCCGAGGACGATTGCACTAGCCGTCCAAGCAACGGGCTCCCCACGAATAGCCACCGCTACGAACACAGCACCAATGCCGAGGATAGCCACCATTCGGTCGAAAATTGCCCTCATCGGCCGAGATGCGGTGCAACACACGCTGTCGGCCTGCTCCTGCAGGCAGTATCGATGCCGTTGGGTTTGAATTTTACCCACCTCTTTCCGCCACGACCAGCGCGTGCGCTTCACCCACATGCGTCAGTACGAAGTCTGCCGTTATAAATGTCAGCCTGTGATAATGTCGTTTCTTTGATTTGAGGTGATTCTTATGCTCGTGCGTTCTTAGTATTTCTGAGCAGCATCTTCGAGCAGTTCCCCCCAGGATCGAACTTCGGGACGCCGTCGCAGAAGGGCCCGTCGTTCGCGCTCGGTCATGCCACCCCACACACCGAACTCGATGCGGTTGTCGAGGGCTTCCGCGAGACAGGCCACTCGCACGGGACATTCACGACAGATGATTTTTGCTTGATGTTGCGCGGCGCCCTGTATGAACAGGGTGTCGGGATCCATCTTCTTACAGGCAGCGCGCGTCTTCCAGTTGTCCGCTCGCTGAGGAGATAGAAGATTCGCGACAGGGATGGGCGATTCCGTTAGCGGCTGCACCGACGGATGCGTATATGTGACCTCGCCCATCTCTGCAGAGATAATGCGATCTTCGAGATCCTGACGGGCTCCGATGACGTTGTAGTCGCGATATTCGGACTGCAAGGTACGTGCGGCTTCGTGCAGCGCCTCCTCGATGTTCATGGGGTGCCCTCCTCTGCCGCGATGGTGGCGAGTCGCTCGGTAAGACGCCGCCGAGCGAGATGCAGGTGTGAGGTAACTGCTGACGGAGTGATGTCCAGATATCGGGCGACAGTCAGGATGTCCTGGTCAAGTAGTGCATAAAGCCCCATACATTCCGCTTGGCGCGTAGGCAGGAGATCCAGCTCTCGCTGCAAGTCAAGACGAATAATTAGACCCTCAACATCGCCATGTGACTGCCCTCGGTTTATTCCAGGTAGGTTGTCGTCGATTATCCCTGCAGTTATGGGTTGTCGATCATTTTTTCTATAGAAATCGACCACGGTGTCTTTAACCACCTTAAAGGCGAACGCTTCGAGATTGTCACTGCTCCGAAGTCGCGCCCTGATCCGGTACAGCGTCAAAAAAACCTCATTGACGACATCCTCAGCATCATGAAATGAAATCCCGCGAAATCGTACGTACTTCAGGAGGTTCACTCGATGTGCATCATGGAAGGCCGCAAAGTCTTCCGGTAGCAGGTCTCCACCCGACGCGCCGGAAGTCAGAGCTGGACAGGACTTCGATGTGAACCCTCGCAGGGCACACACGCAGGCTGTACGCGGACAGGCGATTGTGCCGGTCACGGACACCTCGCTGTCGAGGTTTGCTCAACGTGAGGTTCCACCAACATGTCCTCCTTCACCGCCGAGTCCGAATAATCACCTTCTGCAAGGTATGCCGTTCGATCTACCGGTTTCGTCCAATGCAAGTTCAAGGAGACTGATGTCGGCAGTGGACTGTCGATGTGGTGGGGACGGTGAAGAGGCTCAGGCATCGGCGCGGATGCGGGCGCCCTTCGGGTCGTACAGCGGGTCGACACAGACCACCCCGTCGACCCGACGGCCTCCGATCTCCACCGCAACCTGAGTACCCACTCCCACCGCCGGCACCGGCAGGTAGGCGTAGCCGATCGAGCGGCCCACGGTGTAGCCGTAGCCACTGGAGGTGATCCGCCCGAGCACCGTGCCGTCTACCAGCACCGGCTCGCCGCCCAACGCGATCGCCCGCGGATCGTCCAGCGTGAGGCAGTGCAGCCGGCGGGTCAAACCCCGCTGCCGGGCGGCGAGCAGCGCCTCCCGGCCGATGAATCCTCCAGGCTTGTCCGGGCGGACGCAGAAGCCCAGCCCCGCCTCGTCCGGGGTGGTCTCCGGGCCGATGTCGGCACCCCACACCCGGTAGCCCTTCTCCAACCGCAGGCTCTCGATCGCCCGGTAGCCACCCGCCACCAGCCCATGCGGCTGACCGGCCTCCCATACCGTGCGCCACAGCGTGGCCCCGTACTCAGCCGAGCAGTACAGTTCCCACCCCAGCTCACCGACGAAGGTCACCCGCACCGCGCGCACCGGCACGTCGCCGACCGTCATCTCGCGCAGCGACGGGTACGGGAACGCGGCGTTGGACAGCTCCTGCGGGGTCAGGGGAGCGAGCACCTCGCGGGCCAGAGGTCCCCACAACCCGATGCAGGCGTACTGCCCGGTGACGTCGACCAGGCGCACCGACGCCCCGGTGCGCCGGGCGCTGTCGCGGAGCCAGCCCAGGTCGTGCGCACCGAACGCGGTCCCGGTGACGATCAGGAACTCGTGGTCGTCCAGCTGGGACACCGTGACGTCGCACTCGATCCCCCCACGCGAGTTCAGGGCCTGGGTGTAGGTGACCGCACCGGGTCCCCGAGCCACCCGGTTGGCGAAAACCCGCTCCAGGAACGCCGGGGCGTCGGTCCCGCTGACCGAGAGCTTGGCGAAGGAGCTCTCGTCGAACAACCCGGCCGCGGTCCGGGTGGCCCGGTGCTCGGTGCCGATCGCCGGCGACCAGAACTCCCCGGCCCCGCCGTCCGGCCGCAGCGACTCCGCACCGTCGACGCTGTCGGCGTAATAGTCCACCCGCTCCCAGCCGGACTTCTCCCCGAACACCGCGCCGTGCGCGGCGTGCCAGCCATAAACCGGCGACGTACGCAGCGGGCGGCCCGCGGCGCGTTGCTGATGCGGATGGCGGATGTCGTAATAGGTCTCGTAGGTCTCCACGGTGCGCGCGAGGGTGTAGGACGGCGAGCGGTAGTGGCCACTGAAGCGCCGGATGTCCATGTGCCAGACATCCATGCCCGGCTCACCGTCCACGATCCAGGCCGCCATCAGCTGCCCGATCCCACCGGCCCCGGCGATGCCGTGCGCGCAGAAACCGGCGGCCACGAAGAACCCGCCGACCTCGGTCTCGCCGAGGCAGAACTCGTTGTCCGGGGTGAACGCCTCCGGCCCGTTGATCAGCGTCCGGATGCCGACGTCGGCCAGCGCGGGCACTCGGACCTGCGCGTTCTCGGCGATCGGGGTGAAGC